>CAZAKW010000095.1:0-9216 GCA_964485835.1 uncultured Bacteriovoracaceae bacterium | reverse complement strand
CAAAAAGAGCAGCAAACATGCCGCAGTCACCGCGATGGGGGAAAGCGTGGCTACGAAGTCGCCTTGGGCCAGTAGTTCGGAGATCCTCGCGAACTCAAGCGTCCCGAAGTGGGTGTAGATCATGAACATGCCCAGGATAAATCCGAAGTCTCCAACGCGGTTCGCGATAAACGCTTTTTTTCCGGCGGAGGCTTTCTCGACGTCTTCGTACCAGTAGCCGATCAAAAGGTACGAACAAAGGCCGACCCCTTCCCAACCCAAGAAAAGAATCGGCAAGGAAGACCCCATCACCAGCATGAGCATCGCGAAACAAAACAAATTCAGATATGCGAAAAATTTACCCGGAGTCTTATCATGCCCCATGTAACCGATGGAGTAGACATGGATTAAGGTGCCGACACCCGTGATGACGAGGGTGAAGAGCGTAGAAAGAACATCCACCCTAAGCCCCATCGTGAGTTCGAACTCTCCGACCTTCATCCAAGAAAATAGGGTCTCTTCGACGACTCGACCTGCTTCCGGCATTCCCTTTAAAGCGAGAAATGTTTGCAAGGAGATCAAAAACGATCCTAAAATCGCCATGGATGCGATCGCGCCCGGGATCGCGGCTCCGGCTTTACGTGCCCCCGGCCGGCTTTGAATCAAGCCATACCAAAGACCGTTCACCACGAAGCCTAAAAGCGGAAGTAGCGGTATCCATTTTAACATCAGTCAATCTCCGGGAGCCTAAACTACTCTTTCAAAAGTCGAATTTCGTCGGTATCCACCGTGCGAAGCGTGCGGAACATCGCGATCAACAAACCTAAGCCGACGGCGCCCTCGGCCGCGGCGACAACGATGATGAAAAATACGGCCATTTGGCCGCCCATATCGTCAAGCTGGCGCGCGTAGGCGACAAAGGAAAGATTGACGGCGTTGAGCATGATTTCCACGCTCATCAGAATCACCAGGATGTTCCGACGAATCAACACCCCCGCCAATCCGATGAAAAAGATGATCGCGCAGAACGACTGCACTACCCACGGCTCTACGCCGAGATAAAGTCCGGAGTTCATTTCTGCTCCTTTCCGACGGTCTTGCGCTTTGCAATGGCGACCGCGCCCACGATTGCGGCAAGCAGGAGTACCGAAGTCAGCTCAAACGGAAGTACGTACTTCGAAAACATCATCTGGGAAATCACCTTCGAGTTCCCGCCGCTTGCTTCGATCGCCGCGACGGTAAACGCACCCGCCTTAGGTCCGACGGCGGAATTCCGTAAGGCCCATATGAAAGCGACCACCATCAGCGCGCAGGCAAGCCCCACGGCACCCTTGATAATTGGATTGGATCGACCCATATCAAACGAAGGTTCGTCGGCGGCTAACAACATGATCACGAAAACGAAAAGCACCATGATCGCGCCGGCGTAGACAAGGATCTGGATCGCGGCGATCAGGTGGGCATCGAGCGTGGCGTAGATCCCCGCGAAGCCCGCGAAAAGCAGCACGAGATTGAACGCGCACGCGACGGGGTTTTTCTTCAAAACCACTAAAAGCGCGCACGCGATCGAAAGACCGCCGAGAGCGTAAAAAGCAATCGGAGCCAAGTTAGTCATTTATGCCCCCGTTGTTCGAGAAGGAAATCCTTGTCGTAGGTCTTACGCACCGACGTGCTCATTTCGTAGATCTTGGAGAGCTTGATCGCGTCCTTCGGGCAGGCCTCTTCGCACATTCCGCAAAAACAGCAACGAAGTACGTCGATTTCAAACTTAACCGGATACTTCTCTTTGTCCGGCCGTTCTCCGGCTTCAATGTGGATACATTCGGCCGGGCAAACCGTCGGGCAGAGCATGCAAGCCGTGCAATTCTCCACGCCGTTGGTCGCCTTTATATAGTGCATTCCCCGATAACGATCGGAGTAGTTTCGACGCTCCTCCGGGTACTGGATCGTTACCGTCTTCACGAAAAGCATATTGCGCATCGTAATCCAGAGGCCCTTCAAGACCTCGAAGATATACAGATTTTGGAGCGCTTTGACGTCGCGTTTAACGAGCATAGTCCACCAAACTTTCTTCAAAAACCAACTGCCGGGCCAACTACAAAACTTTCAGATAGATCAACAAGCCGGTTACAAAAATATTCACCAGCGACAAAGGCAGGAAGATCTTCCAGCCCAAGTCCATCAGCTGGTCGTACCGAAACCGCGGGATCGTCCACCGGACCCAGACGTAGAGCCACATAAAAAAGGCGACCTTTACGGTGAAAGACATCGCTTCCAACGCAACTCGCGCCCACTCGAAACTCAAGCCTTCCAACCCTGAATGGGTCAAAACGTAGTGCAGCCCGGGAAGAAGCTGCCAGCCGCCGAAATAAAGCGTCGTCACAAACGCCGCCGCCACGCACATATTGATGTATTCGGCCATCATGAAGGCACCGAACATCATCGAGTAATATTCTAAGTGATATCCGGCGACGATTTCGGACTCGCCCTCCGGAAGGTCAAACGGCAGACGATTGGTTTCTGCGTACGTGCTGGTCAAAAAAATCAAAAATCCGACGGGTTGAAGGAAAATACCCCAGCTCGGAACTGAAATCGGCCCGAGTTGAAACAGCGTTGCTCCCTGGGCGGCGGCAATATCGCCAAGCTTCAAGCTTCCGAAAATCATCACGATACCGATGATCGATAGCCCCATCGAAAGTTCGTAGGAAATCATCTGCGCCGTCGACCGAAGTCCGCCGAACATGGCGTACTTATTATTCGATGCCCAGCTTCCCATGATCACGCCGTACACGGATAAAGAGGTGATCGACAGGATATAGAGAAGGCCGACGTTAAGGTCGGCGATTTGGAATTGAACCGTTTTTTCACCAAGCGTGATCGAGCTTGCGAACGGGATGGCCGCAAACGTCATGAATGCCGGAATTAGCGAAACCACCGGAGCAAGCCGGTAGTAAAACCGGTTTACGTGGCCCGTCGGGCGGTCTTCCTTGAACATCATCTTCACCGCGTCGACCAGCGACTGGAGAAGTCCCAAAGGTCCAATCCGGTTAGGACCAAGCCGATTCTGGAGCAACGCCGACCCGCGACGCTCCACCCAAACCATGATCGGAACGACCTGTAACATCATGACGACGATCAACGCGATCTTCGCGCCCATCGCGACCAGATCAAACGTTTCAAAACCAAGTATGGTGCCTTCCATTAGGCCACCACGCCTTTCGCGTTATCGGGCGCCGAGCCACCCGTTACGTGCGTAGAATGTAGCCAGAGCATTAGCATTTCCGAAAGCGCCTTCGATTGGCCGATGGGATTTAGCGCTCGGCGAAGCCGCTGACTTCGTCCATCGTGATTCACGATCGTTCCGTCTTTTTCGGCGAAGCTTAATCCCGGCAGCACCACCCGCATGCCTTTAGCTTCGTCGTCCGTAAAGACCCCCATCCCGACGATCGTCGAAATTCCGCTAAGCGTCGGCATAATCGCCCGTCCGCCACGAATCACCAAGACTGCGTCGACTCCCGCTGGCAGCGACTCAAACGGCGAGACTCCGAGTTTTTCAAGGCCAGCCAAATTCGAGGTCTTAGACTTCATTCGCAGGAAATTATCGGCCGGCCCGTCTTGCGCCGTCGTCGAGACTCCCGGCGTTCCGAAATGGAGGATCGGAGCCGCTCCGAAAGCCTTCGGCGCGGTGTCTTGAACCAGCTTCACTTCTTCAAGCGTAAGATCCGTACCAACGAGAATCGCGATCCGCTTTCCACGGAGCGCTTCCTTGGCCAGCGCGACCGCTTCGTGCCAGGGTTTTTTTCCCCCGCCCACGCGAGGCGCCACCACTCGAGCGGCATCGACCACGTAATGGTAATTGAATCGACCCTCGTCGCAGAGCCAATACCGGTTGATCTCCATATTCGTGCGGGGAATACACCGATGGATTACGTTATTGTCCTGGTGGATCTCCATGTTGCAACCCTTGGAACATCCCTCGCAAACAGTCGCGGTTTTTTTCAGCATCCACGCGCGTTTCTTGAAGCGGAAATCTTTTAGCGTAAGCGACCCAGTCGGACAAATATCCGCGTAGTTCCCCGCGTAGTCCGTTTCGAGCGGACGTCCGTCGATCGTGGTGATCTCCGTATTATTTCCGCGCTGGACGGCGACCATTTCGCGAATCCCGGCGATCTCGTCGCCGTAACGGATACAGCGCGTGCAGTGGATGCAGCGATTCATGTTCTTTTTGATGACCGGCCCCATGTCCAAGTCGAGATAGGTTCGCCGCTCTTCCGAGGTGCGCATCAGGGCGTCACCGTATTTGTAGGAATTATCCTGCAAATCGCATTCGCCCGACTTATCGCAAATCGGGCAATCAAGCGGGTGGTTGATCAAAAGAAATTCCATGATGGATTTCTGGTTTTGCATCGCCCGCTCCGAACGGGTGTGCACGATCATGCCTTCGCTTGCGGGCGTCGAGCACGCAGTTTGGAGCTTCGGCATTTTTTCGATCTCCACCGCGCACATCCGGCACTGGGCGACCACCGTCAAACCGGGATGGTAGCAGAAATAGGGAATCTCTACGCCGATTCGGCGCGCGATCTCGATGAGGTTTTCGCCCGCGGAAAACTCTACTTCCCGACCGTCGATCGTACACTTAGGCATGTTTTTCACCTCGGATGTAGGCTTCGAATTCGTGGCGGAACTTCTTTACGAAGCTCGCCACCGGGCCCGCGGCGGCGTCGCCGAGAGCGCAAAGGGTTTTGCCGTTGATGTTATTAGTGATGTCCATCAATAGATCCAGATCTTCCATCTTCCCGTGCCCATGGAGGATTCGTTCGATAATGTCTTCCATCCATTTGCACCCTTCGCGGCAGGGCGTGCATTGGCCGCACGATTCGTGGGCGTAGAATTTTGTGATCCGCATGATCAGTTTGACCATGCAAGTGTCCTCGTCTACGACCATGACGGCGGCCGAACCCAGCATCGATCCGATTTTCATGATCGGTTCGATATCGGCGATCACGTCGATTTCGTCCGCGGTCAGTACGGGGGCCGAAGATCCGCCGGGAATCACCGCTTTGAGTTTTTTGTCGCCCAAAACACCGCCGCATACGTCGTACACAATCTGGCGAAGGGTGAAGCCGCCGGAGGGTAATTCGTACACGCCTGGTTTTTTCACGTGTCCGGAAACGGAAAAAAGACGGGTTCCCCCGGACTTTTCGAGTTTACCAAGCTTGGAGAACCATTCGCCTCCCTTGGTGATGATAAACGGAACGTCCGCAAGCGTTTCCACGTTATTCACCACCGTCGGCCCGCCGAATGCCCCCGCTTGGGCTGGAAACGGTGGTTTCACGCGAGGTTCCCCGCGCTTTCCTTCGAGCGAGTTCAAAAGACCCGTTTCTTCGCCACAGATATACGCGCCGGCGCCGCGATGGACAGTGAGATCGAAATCAAACCCCGATCCTTGAATGTTTTTTCCGAGGTAGCCTTTCGCGTAAGCTTCGTCGATGGCCTCGTCCAAGAGTTTTGCCTCGCGCACGTATTCGCCGCGGATATAAATGTAACCGACTTTCGCGTCGACGGCGAACCCCGCGATGACCATCCCTTCGATCAGAAGGTGGGGGGTATAGCGCATAATATCGCGGTCTTTAAAAGTGCCTGGTTCCGATTCGTCGGCGTTACAGACGAGATATTTTGGTTTTTTGGATTCTTTAGGGATGAATCCCCATTTCATCCCCGTTGGAAATCCGGCGCCGCCTCGGCCGCGGAGATTGGATTTTTTCACCTCGTCGATAATCGAATCTTTCGACATCGAAAATGCTTTTTTAAGGGCGCTATAGCCATCCATCTTCGCGAGGTAATAGGCAAGCGAGCGCGCTTCTTCGTTGAAGTGTTGGACGTAAAGCGTTTCGAATCCCGTTGGTTGTCCCGCCATTTGATCTCCTTAGCCCTTGATCCCGAGACCCGCGAGTACTTCGTCCATCTTTTTGATGTCCAGATTCTCGACGTAATCGTTATTCAGCATCATCGCCGGGGCCGTTCCGCAAGCGCCGAGGCATTCTTCTTCGTGCAAAGTAAATTTTTTATCCGGAGTAGTCTGGCCGACTTTGATCCCCAAAACCTTTTCGGTGTGCTCCACCACGTCGTATGCGCCTCGTAAACAACACGCCACGTTCGTGCAAATTTTGAGATGGTACTTCCCGACCGGCTTGAGATTGTACATCGTATAGAACGACGCTACTTCCTTCACCTGGGCGGGGTGGATTCCGATGTAGGCTCCGATTTCTTCCATGGTTTCGGAGGAAAGCCAGCCTTGCTCGTCTTGAGCCGCGTGCAACGCCGGCAGAAGAAGTGCGACTTTATTCGGATAGCGCGGTTCCAATTTTGCCATCCGCTCATAAAATTTCTCGGACAGAATTTTTGCCATTAGCGATCAAGCTCCCCGGCGATGATGTTAATCGAACCGAGTCCCGCGATCATATCCGCGATCATTCCGCCGTTAGACATCGGCGAAAGCGCTTGGAAGTGATAAGCGGACGGACCCCGAATTCGCATACGGTGGGCCTTGGGGCCCCCTTTGGAAGAAATATAGAATCCAAGCTCCCCGTTGGCGGCTTCCGTTGCCGTGTAGGCCTCGCCCTCGGGAACGTCGAATCCGGTCATGAAGAATTTAAAGTGGTGGATCAGACCTTCCATCGTGTTGTGGACGAGGTCCTTCTCCGGGATCCGCGTGCGTTTGTCGTCCGCCCAGATCGGTCCGGGCTTCAATCGTTCGGCGCATTGCTGGATGATGTTCAAAGACTGCCGAACTTCTTCCATCCTTACGAGATAGCGATCGAATACGTCCCCGTTGCGGGCGATCGGCACGTCGAACTCGACTTGATCGTAGTACATATAAGGAGCGTCGCGCCGAAGGTCGATGTCGATCCCCGCCGCGCGAGCGATCGGGCCGGAAAAGCTATACTTCAAGCTATCCTCTTTGCTGAACGCCGATACACCCACGGTTCGTTGGAGCCAGATTTTATTGCCCGTGAGCAACTCGTCCATCTCGTCGAGCGTGGTCCGGGTTTTTTTAACCCAGTCTTTTACCGCCGCTTCCCAACCCGCTGGAGCATCGGCCATCAAGCCTCCGATTCGGGTATAAGACGTCGTAAGGCGCGCTCCGCAGAGCTGCTCGATCAAAGTGTAAGCCTCTTCTCGGCGCTGGAATCCATAGAGAAAGAACGAGAAAGCCCCGATATCGACGGCGCCGATCCCAAGACAAACTAAGTGGTCGATGACTCGAGAGATCTCCGAGGCCATCATGCGAATCCAAACACAACGCTCGGGCACGGAAATGCCCATGAGGCGCTCAACCGCCATCGAGTAGGTCACGTTGTTCATCAGCGCCGAACAGTAGTTCAACCGATCCGTGTAGACGACGAATTGGTGATAGGTTCGGTTTTCGCCGAGCTTCTCTTTCGCGCGGTGGGTGAAACCGAACTCGCAATAGCTCTGCTCGATCGTTTCTCCGTTAATCTTGGCCACCATCCGAAGCGCGCCGTGCATCGCGGGGTGGGTCGGTCCGATATTCACGATCACGCGTGAATCGCCCCAAATATCGTCAGGGTCGTGGTCGACGCTGTAATTAATTCCGCTCTCCCCGAGCGCTTTCGCGAGATCGGTCGGTTCTGTTTGAATCTTCGTATCCATCATCGATCTCCCTTCTCGAGAAATTCGGGCTTGGGCGGAAGGCTATCGGGAAAAATTTGGTAGCCGCGCAGTGGATAGTCCTTGCGAAGCGGGTGGCCGACCCAACGTTCGTCCATCAAGATTCGGCGCATATGGGGGTGCCCAGAGAATTTGATGCCGAACATGTCCCAAACTTCGCGCTCCGCCCAGTTTGCCGCTTCCCAAATTCGACTCAATGTTGGCGCTTCTTCCCCGTCCTCGAGCCTAATTTTCACCCGAATGCGCGCCATGTTCGTGTGCGAAAGGAGATGGTAAACCACTTCAAACCGCGGCGAAACTTCCTCGTCGGTCGCGGTGATATCCGATAGAAAATTATAGTCGAACCCCGGCTCGGTACGCATGAAATCCAAAGCCGCGATCACGGATTCTTTTTTCACGAAAACAATGGGGATGTCGGTGGGATATTCCCGGGGAAATCGCACCTCTTCGACCGCGTCGGCGAATCGTGTTTGAAGCGCGGCGATTTGTTTCTTCCAGGTCTCGGCGAACTTTTCGACCAGGCCGCCGTAGTTCGTGGGGATGGGGGTATTAATATCCATGGTTAAGTCCCGTTTCCGTTATTCGAGCGTTGGATCGATGCGCTTGATTTCTTCGTGGGTGCTAACCCCGGCGCGGTTGAAAAGGTTAAGCCGTTTCCAAACTTGCTCGCGGCGCTGCGCGCGGGTGTTACCGTCTTGAATCATCTCTTGAAGACGCATCACTCCGTGCATCAATCCTTCCGGAGACGGCGGACAACCCGGTACGTAAACATCGACCGGAATAATCGTATCGATCCCTTGGGTGACGGAATAAACGTTGAAGATTCCGCCGCTCGAAGCGCAAGCCCCCATCGAAATCACCCACTTGGGTTCAGCCATCTGCTCGTAAATCGTACGGAGAACCGGTGCCATTTTCGTATTCACGATTCCAGCGACGATCAACATGTCTGCTTGCTTGGGAGAAAAGCGCATCGCTTCCGCTCCAAAACGCGCAAGGTCGTAGCCCGAAGCGAGCGTAGCCATCATTTCGATTCCGCAGCAGCTCGTGCCGAAAGGAAAAGGCCAGAGCGAATTTTTTCGCCCGTAACTGATAATCGAATCAAGCGTGGTGGTGAAGTAAACCGAAGAACCATCTTTAGACATCGCCGACTCTCCTTATTCCCAGTCCAGTGCGCCCTTGCGCAGGACATAGAAGTAACCCACGAGCAGAACTCCGACAAAAAAGCCCATCTCAATCAAGATGAAGTTGTTGATCCCTAAAAATTCGCGATAAATCAGTGCGAACGGAAAAAAGAAAATGGCTTCAACGTCGAACAAGAGAAATAAAATCGCGACCAGGTAGAAGCGAACCGAGAATCGCTGTTTTGTACTTCCTAAGGCGGGCACGCCGCATTCAAACGGCGTCTCTTTGATTTTATTCTTATACTTAGGACCCAAAAGACTCGAAAGTCCGACGATCGCTCCGCCGATGACTAACGCCACGCCTAAAAGAATAAGGACTGGTAAGTATTGCATGCTCGGACGGCTCCAATCCGGGACCCGGCTT
>CAZAKW010000094.1:4847-9227 GCA_964485835.1 uncultured Bacteriovoracaceae bacterium | reverse complement strand
GTGGTCGCAGCGCGGCATATGTCAGTTTTATCCCCTATGTCGATCTATAAAGACTCGCTCGAGTACCACTCCCGTGGCCGCAAAGGTAAAATCGAAGTCGTTGCTTCCAAGTCCGTCGCCACCCAGCACGACTTAAGCCTCGCTTACAGCCCGGGAGTCGCCGAACCCTGCCGGATGATCGCCGAAAGCGAAGATCAGGTTTACGAGTACACTGCAAAGGGCAATCTCGTCGCGGTCGTATCCAACGGGACGGCGGTCCTTGGGCTAGGAGATATCGGACCTCATGCCGCGAAACCGGTCATGGAAGGAAAGGGAATTCTCTTTAAGAAGTTCGCCGACATCGACGTCTTTGACATCGAATTGAACGCTAAAGATCCCCAAGATGTGATTCGCGCGTGCGAGATGCTCGAGCCGACGTTTGGCGGCATCAACCTTGAGGATATTAAGGCCCCGGAATGTTTCTTGATCGAAGAGACGCTCAAACAACGATTGAAGATCCCTGTTTTTCACGACGATCAACATGGTACGGCCGTGATTTCGGGCGCGGCATTTCTTAATGCGCTTGAGCTCGTGGGTAAGAAGATTTCCGATGTGCGTGTGGTATTTTCGGGCGGGGGGGCCGCGGCCATCGCGTGCGCGAACCTTTACGTGAATCTCGGCGTGCGGCTTGAAAATATCATCATGACCGATTCCAAAGGCGTGATTTATCGCGGTCGTAAAGAGGGGATGAACCCTTATAAGGAACGCTACGCAAGCGACGCGAAAGCGCGCACCTTGAAAGAGGCGCTCGAGGGCGCGGACGCGTTCGTCGGCTGTTCGGTCGCGGGCGCGGTTACGCAAGACATGATCGTGAAGATGGCAAAAGACCCGATCATCTTCGCGATGGCGAATCCCGATCCCGAGATCTTGCCCGAAGACGTGCTCAAAGTCCGTCCGGACGCGATCATGGCCACCGGCCGATCGGACTACCCAAACCAGGTGAACAACGTTTTGGGGTTTCCTTTTATCTTCCGCGGCGCCCTCGACACTCGCGCGATGGCGATTAACGAAGAGATGAAGATGGCGGCCGTGAAGGCCTTGGCATCGCTTGCGAAACAAGACGTGCCCGAGAGCGTTTCGCGCGCTTACTCCGGGTTGAAGTTCCGGTTTGGCCGCGACTATCTGATTCCGAAGCCGTTCGATCGCCGTGTGCTTTTATGGGTCGCACCCGCCGTAGCCCAAGCCGCGATGGACAGCGGAGTCGCGCGGATCAAGCTCGATATGCCGAAGTATCGCGAGCGGCTGGAAGAACATCTCGGTTCGATCTACACGGTCATGCGCGGAATCAAGCGTCGGGTCGCCGCCAGCGGCCAAAACGCGATCAAGGAAGGCAAAGCTCTGCCGCGAATCGTTTTGCCGGAAGGCGAAAACGTAAAAATTATCAAGGCCGCCGCGATCATGCGGGAAGAAGGCGTTTGCGAGCCCATTCTTTTGGGCGACGTCGCGGTCGTCGAATCGCATATCCAAGAACTCGGACTTGGCCAAGCGTTGAAGGGCTTGAAGATTATCCGGCCGTCGTCTTCGGAACTTCGCGAAGGCTACGCCAAGGCGTTTTTTGAAAAACGCGCGCGTAAAGGAGTCACCTCTGGAGCGGCTCGCCAACTCATGCGCCAGGTGAATTATTTCGGTGCGATGATGGTCGAGGCCGGCGACGCGGAAGGTCTGCTTAATGGAATTTCGCAGTCCTATCCCGCGACTTTAAAACCGGCGATCCAGGCAATCGGCGCGAAACCCGGTCAGCGGCTCGCTGGGATCTACATGTTCATTTTCAAGAAACGCGTGCTTTGGCTTGCGGATACGACCGTAAATATCGATCCGACGGCGGAAGAACTCGCGGACATCGCGATCGAAACCGCGCGGCTGGCGAAGCGGTTCATGGTCCAGGAACCTAAAGTCGCAATGCTTGCGTTCTCGAACTTCGGATCGAACCCGAATCCGACTTCGAGCAAAGTCTCTCGCGCGACGGAAATCGTGCGCGAACGCGCTCCCGACGTGACGATCGATGGCGAGATGCAAGCGGACACGGCGCTGAACCCGGAGATCTCGAAGGAGAGTTTCCCGTTCAACCGAGTGGCCGGAGATGCGAATATCTTGATCTTCCCGGACCTGGTTAGCGCGAACATCGCTTATAAGCTGCTCGCGCGGATGACGGATGCGGAGGCGATCGGTCCGATTTTGATTGGGATGAAGAAATCCGTGATGGTGCTTCAGCAAAACTCCGACGTGAACGACGTCGTCAATATGGCGGCGATCACGGCGATGGAATACCAAATGCGCGTGGCCGACGGAGCCTCGCGCGAGAAAGGCGTATAGAGATGGAAAAGATCGCGATTTTAACGAAGTCGGCTCCGGCCCCCATCGGCCCCTACTCTCAGGCGATTCGCGCGGGAGGATTTCTTTTTTGCTCCGGACAGATTCCTTTGGATCCGGCGTCGAACCAATTGGTCGAAGGCGACGTCAAAGCCCAGACGAAACAGGTGATGGAAAACGTGGCGGCGGTGCTTAAAGAAGGCGGCGCAACGTTCGATCACGTCGTGAAGACGACGATTTTTCTAAAGTCGATGGGTGACTTTCCGCTCGTGAACGAGATCTACGGCTCCTACTTCACCGGAATCCCGCCGGCTCGTTCGACCGTCGAGGTCGCACGCTTACCGAAAGACGTTTCGGTAGAGATCGAAGTGCTCGCGCATCTCGGGTAAAGCGAGATGGCGAAAAAGGAGAGCGGATTCCACCTGCTGGCGAGCCTCGCATTTTTTGCGCTAGGTTTGTTCTCGGGAGTCTTGCTCTTTACCTTCATCAAAGCCGGCGCGCTGTATGAGTATACCGACACGCTCGACGGCGCCGAGCTTCCGACCGCGGACGCGATTGTCGTGCTTGCAGGGGGCCGAGGGCGAATCGCTGCTGCGGGCGACTTTTGGTTTCGCTACTTCGAGCGCGAAGAGTCGGGCGAGATCGAGGCGGCACCGATGCTCTATATCTCGGGGATGGGTCCGAACTCGAATTGGGCGACGTTTGAGCGAAGCGTGCGGCCGGGAGTGATGAAGGCGATGAAGCCCTCGAACGTGGTGCTGGAGACCGAAAGCCGCAATACCGAGGAAAACGCGCTTTGGGTGGTGAAGAACGCTCGGCTTCGTGGGTGGCGAAGGATTGTGTTGATGACGTCTCCTTACCATATGCAGCGTTCGCGATTCATCTTCTCGAAAGTACTGGCGGAGACGGATTTGAATCTAACGGTCGAGACGCTGACGATTTTTCAGGAAGAATTTTCGTCCGAGGAATGGCGTGAGAGCTTGAATGGGATCCGCGTGACCATCGTCGAGTACTTGAAGTGGCTCTATTATACGACTTTTTGGAAGCCGGGGCCGGTGCCGACTTAGACGGGTCGAGCGAAAAGAAAACGGAAACTCTTTCTCAAAAGGCCCGCCGGAGGAAAGGTTCCTCCGGCGGCATCTTTGCTTGGGTTAGGACTAGCGCTTCTTCGCCGTAGAGGAGTTCGGAGACTTGGGCGCCGCGCGAACAACTCCGATTCTTTGCATGACGGGCAGGTCGCCCCATTCTTCGATGCGTTCGGCGGTCATCTCAACTTGGACGTCGCAAGCTTCGCCGCGATCCACGAAGGTCGAACCGTTCCCGGAGACGGTCATGCACTCAGCGTCGTCAAAACGAAGTGCTCCGACAAAAGGAACCGGAACTTCCTCGCCCTTTTCGTTCTTCTTGAAACATTGGGTTTCGATCAAGTTCACAACGAGGACGTCGTTTTCCCGATTCGGAACACGAGTCGATTCGTAAAACTCGGGTACCAAGGTTACGGATCTCAGATTGATCTTGTTTTGGTAGTTGATGAGTTCGGAAAGCGGGCGGTATCCCGTGTCTCCGTTTTGATTAGTATCCGCACCATAGGACTGTCCCACCGTGCAGCGGTAAAGCTGTTTTGCTTGGTTCTCATCCTTCGGGGCGAACGAGATCCCGTCGATACTGTGGATATGGTGGAGAGTGGCGACCAGATTGCGTGGGTCCGGCACCGAGAGGATCGGGTTGGAGGGGCTATTCGCCTTCTCGGGCCGATCCGTTGCGATGAGAAAGTTAAAGAGCATGCGAACCGCGCTTGGCACGACGGATTCCGACATCAAATGCCCCGTCAGGGTTCGCGCGCGCTGGGAGTTGGTCACCCCGTTACGAAGGCGGTCCACGAGGTAAATCGCCTCGTGCACGAAGAGGGCGGCACGGTCGGAATTTGTAAACGTCGGGTGATCGTAAATCTCCGAAAAAATCCGAAGCCCGCTGGTCCCGGTTTCCGTTAGGACGGGTTCGAAGCGCGCGACCTGCTCGTACCGACAGCCG
>CAZAKW010000094.1:0-4837 GCA_964485835.1 uncultured Bacteriovoracaceae bacterium | reverse complement strand
AGGCGTCTTCGGTGAGCGAAAGAGGGCGATTGGTTTTTACGACGGCATTTTTCAAAAGGTCGTATCGGAATCCGACTGCGAGGTAAGCGTTCGGCGAAAAGCTCTTGAGTTTCGCAAGCGCCGCTTCGACTTGTTCGTCGACCGGAGCGTTGCTTGAGTGTGGTTTTAGCGATTCGGCTTCCCAGAGGTCGAGGAGCTGGGCGGAGGTGATTTTTCCGGATTCGTCACGGCAAACATGGGCGAATCCGCCGTTGCCGACGCGGTCGCTGGTGAGAGACGCGATTTCGGCCGGAGAGAGTTTGAAGGCGGAGGCTGGGCCAGCTAGAAGTAGCGGCAGAGCGATGGTGAGTAAGAGACGCGGTGTTTTCATGAGGGACTCCTTAGCATTTTGGATTGGGGAAGTTTGGATTGGGAAAGTTTAGAGAGGGTCAGTGGAAAGAGCGAGGACGTGAGGCGGTAAACCTCGGTTGCGGGGCTTTCGGCCGAAAGTTCGGCAATTTCGTCTTGCGCGCGCCGGATGATTTCCTTCGCGCGCGGTAAAAGGTCGGGATGCACGGCGATCGTCATCGACGTAAAATCGCGTCGTTCGATCGGCTCGCGTAACAGAGCGGTTCGGGCGAGTTCCATATCCGCGAGGTGGGATTTTTGGACCGAGACGTTGAGGACGTCGTCGGGAGTATTGATGCGGGCATAGGTCCGTACCCATTTCCCGGTGGGATCTTTTTGAATCAGCTTCAAACGCTCAAGGCGTTCCAGGGCAGCGCGAACTTTGGTAACGCTTAGGCCAAGGCGCTCGGCCATCCAAGCCGCTTCGGGCTGCGCATCCGCGGTCTTCACAAGATTGAGGATCGCAAAGTGGATCCAATCCGAAATCACTTCAAACTGATCGCTCGTCAATCGGAGGACTTCGGTCTTGGACTCTTCGGGCAATACACGGCGTGTTTGGGTTTGGAAGTTTCCAAGAAACTCCGCGCGTTCCGAAGGATCCAGTTGAAGAGCGCGGGCGATTCGTTCCGCCATTCGCGAGGAGACCCGACGTTGGCCCTTAAGAATTTCGTTTGTCGCCGAAGGCCGCAGACCCAAACGGGCTGCGAACGCACGAACCGAGTAGGACGGATTTCGCGTTTGAAATTCCGCCAGCTTTCGGCGCAGTAAGTTTTGCACGGCGATCTGCTCTTTCACATCGACGGGTGTAGTCGATCGCGGCGAGGGTTGCACCCTGTTTTGGTAAATAGTGTACCAAAATTTAGGTACAAGAAGGGATGTAAGGGCGCTATGCGTTATGGCTTCGCGAACTGGAGTTCGTGGAGTTTCGCGTCGGCCATTAAAGTATCCAGCGCCTTAGCACGGTGAGAGATCCGATTCTTTTCCGTGTCCGTCATCTCGGCGAGCGTCCGCGTTTCGCCGGCGGGTACGAAGATCGGGTCGTAGCCGAATCCGTTCTTGCCCCTTGGGGAATCGGTCAAGGTACCGGAGAGTTCGGCGGTCGCCGTGAGGAGGGTTCCTTCGATCGCAAGCGCTAGCGTACACACGAAACGCGCTTCGCGATTCGTAGCGCCCTTCATCGCTTGAAGTAAACTTTCGGTATTAAAATCCCGCGCGGACCGAACGCCCGGTCTTCCGTCGAGGGCGAAAACTTCGAGACCCGAATCGTCGGCGAGCGCTGGATAATGGCATCCATGGTTCACAAGGCGCGCTTTCGCGGTCGCGTTCTCCAGATAGGTCGAGTGGACTTCGACGGCGCCAATTTTTTCCGCATTGCGCAGGAGTCCGACCGGCGAGATCAGCTCAAGCCCCGGAAACTTAGCCATCAGCGCTTTCATCTCGGTCAGCTTATTGAGGTTCGTGGAAGCGAAGACGATTTGGTGGGATACGCGCATGGGAGGAAAATAGCAGAAAAAAATGCGGGATGCTAATCGAAGATCCGCATCGAGATTTGGGTTCCCGTCTCGTTTCGGAAGGAATAGGTACTCAGGACCGAAAGGCCACCGGCTTCGTTTAGGTAACTTCCGGCCGCCGCAGAAAAATTACATCCCGTGCCGCAGTGGTAGTGGCGGTGGGCGCGGGGTTGGATCTCGGGGTGTCCGTTGTTCCAAGTGAATACGGCCAGCCCCGCGTAATCGCGACCATTGATCCAGAGGGGCGGCGCCTTTCCGGTGTTCTTAAACGAGGTGAGAAAGAGGGCGCCGTCGCACTGCCGGATAAACCCTAAGCTGCTGCCGTTGACTTCCGGAATATGTCCCCAGTCCCGACGCACGAAGACGTCGTCTTCGAAACCGTCTTTGAATCGCTCGGTACGCGACTGATAGAAATCGACTCGGCCGTTGTCATAGACCAAGAGGAGGTACTTGCCATCGGCCATGCGGGTGAGGGCCACGGCGCCGGCCGGGTCGGAGGGTCTTTCGATCGTGAATGCGTAAGGCTTTGGCGCTTCCGATTCGGAAACGTCGTAAAAAAGAATCCGGCTGGAGCGTGCGATTCGGTAAGCTTCAAGCGGAACGGCGAGAATCGACTCAAACCGAGTGATGCCGCCGGCGTGCCACATCTGGTCGTCGCCGATATCCAAACGTTGGACGATATTGGCGCCGGCTTCGCCTAGCTTCGCGATAAATAAACTTGCCTGGCGACGGAGAAAGTCCGCTCCGCTGAAGATCCAGTAACGAGCATCGGGAAGCGGCTGGATTCCTTGAAAATGGTTGTCGAGCCCGAATCGATTCACGGGCAACTGCGTGTAAGATCGACCGGCAAAGAAGTTGCCGGTGCGCATTCCGAGAGTCCTTCCTTGTTTCGCTTGGATGCGCGTGAAGGAACTTTCGACGTCCTGGATGCAGGACGAGGGCAATTCGGCAGCGGAAACCGTTCCGCACGCGAGCAAGGCTAAAAGAATCGGTACTGCGAATTTCATTGGGGTGAAGGAGGGATCGGAGAATCAGGAAGAGAGATCAGATCTATTTTAGATTCTACACGACATCTCCGCCTCTCCAACCCTTTGCGAAAAAGAATTCGGCGATGGGAATTTGCCAGAAGCTCAAGACCAGACCGACGAGTGAGCGATCCGGTTTTTTTACTCGTATCGAGCGCGGTAGGTGAGCGAACGAGTGTCCGCGATTTCGGCGGCAGTGATTTGACCGCTGGTTACGAACGGATCAAAGATTTCGGCTAGGAAGTCGCGATTGAAAATGCTTTCGGGGTCCTCACTACAGTTCGTCCCGGAAACGTAGCAGTCGCGTTGGTCGTCGCGCAGCGCCTGGCATCCCGTTTCGTCGCCCGTGGTCGTGTAAGTCAATTCGTAGTCGAGGGCGATTCGTCCGCGGACGGCGACGCCCCCCATTTCCGAAGTCGGCGTTTGAGAAATCGTCCCGTTGTGGACGATGGTTTGGCGGAACTCGCATCCCCCGACGACCGCCTGGCCGGTGGTGGAGGCGCCGTAGCGCCCGGTTTTCGCGTCGATCCGCGTATAGATGTAGGCGTTTGGGTTTTGACGGGACTGGATCGCGCCGATCCCTTGGATCGGATCCACGAAATTCACGATCGTCGGATTGTTGAGTACGAGTTTTAAAAAACCCGGAATCTCGTTAATCGTGCCGGCGCGGGTTCGGGTATCCGACGCCACGGTCGCCTCAAAACCGATGCTCTGGGGGAGCGCCGAATAGTAGCCCGAAAGCGTGTCGTAACCGCTTTGCTCCACCGTCGATTTGTTCCCGAACTCGCAACCGCAAAGCGTAAGAAGCGGCAGCCAAAGCGCGGGCAGAAGGCGGGGCGTTTTCCGGGGAGTCGTTTTCGATGCCATGGCAAGGTCCTCTAGGGAGCGGATCGGCCCATCGGGCCAAACCCTCGAGAGGCAAAAATAGCCGACTATCGAAGCCGATAAGGAGAGAGCGTCGAGGCCCGGGCGTAAAGGAGCGTTCCGCCAACGACGGCGAGCGGGAAGGCAAAGGCGGAAAGAATCGGAATGGCGAAAAGGAAGCCGACCGCGGAGCCAAAACCTAGCGAAGCGAAGAAATGCCGAAACGGAAAACGTGCGGATTGTCGAAAGGTCTCGCCCCTTCGTGTTTGCGGATAGCTTACGAACTGGAACGTCATCAGCCAAAGCGCGGCCGCGAACGGAATCAGATTCAAGCCGGGTAGCCAAAACGCCATGACACCTACGAGGACCAGGAAAATCTGCAGAGCCGTGACGGCGGCCGTTTTCACGACGTCAATCCAAACCGCGCGTAGTTTCCATCGCAGCGAAGTTTGGGAGGTCGAAAGCGTGGGCATCGGGGGAGTGGCGTAGGGTTCCGCGGATTCGGCGAGAAAGTCGTTAAACGGCGACGCGACGACGCCGGCGAGAAACGAAAAGCTGACCGCGGCTAAAACGAAAAGCACGATTTGAAGAAGGATCATGGCCGCTTGAACGGCTAAGGACTCCGGCGCGTACCCAAAGCCCGCGAGCCAGGAAATTCCCATTCCCATGAGTTTGCTCTTTAACCAGGCCACGCCCCAAATGGAAAGAGCGAGGGTTAATCCGATGGGAAGCGAGGACCAAAGCAAAAGTTTGGGCTTTGAGAAAATCAAGCGAGCCGCATGGAAAGGGAGGGAGACGCCGTACCCAAGCGACGCCAGTCGCTCTCGAAGGCCCTTCATGATTTTTTCTCGCTAGCTTGCATTGAATTTCACCGGGACGTGGATCGATTGCTCGGTTTCCCACGGGTCGAAAGGTTGGGCTTTTTGGACGGCTTGCACGGCACGTCGGTCCAGCGCCGCGTCGCCGCTTGATTTGATGATTTCGATCCGACTGACTTGTCCGCTTCGAAGCAGTACGATTCGCAGGGTCGCCGTCTGGTTATAAGCGAGG
>CAZAKW010000093.1:0-9248 GCA_964485835.1 uncultured Bacteriovoracaceae bacterium | reverse complement strand
GGGCCAGGCTTGGATCTTTTGCCGCGATCCGGTTCAGCAGTGATTCCCGAAAGGAAGGATCGGCCACTTCAAGCAGCGCGATGACTTGGCCGAAGCCGTCGACGCGAATTCGTCCTTCTTCGGACTCCGACGTCGGAGAGGCGCTATCATTCGAATTTCGTTTCGTGTCCGTGAATGTGCTCATGCCTTCTCCCTGTAGGTTAAGTCGCCTTCGCGATCGTTTGCGCCTTGCGCGCTTGTTCTTTCTCTCGTTGATGAAGCGCTTCGGCCGCCGCTTGGATTTCCTTACGAACGGCGGCTAGGCGGGCTTCGCCGTTTTTGCGATAGGCCTCGACTTTTTCTTCGTTGGCCTTTTGAATTTTTTCGACTTCAAAATCTCCCGCGCGCTTTTCGGAAGCGACGCGCTCTTGATTTCCGAGTCGGATCTCTTGAAGGCGGTTTTCAAGCGCTTCCGCTTCCTTGGAGATCTGGACTTCGTACGCGCCTTTGAGGGTACCGAGCTGTTCCGCGTGATTCTCGACTACGCGACTGACTTCGGATCCATTGCGATCTTGGAGATCTCGCAACTCGGATTCGTGGCGGTTTTGCATCTGCGTGCGCATCGTCTTGAGGCGAAGATCTTCTGTTTGCACGCTTGCGACTGGATTCGGCATTCCGTTGCCTCCCTAGGATAATTCTGCCAGGGAATCGGCAGAACACCAACCTCCTCTTCGCGCTTTGCGTCGAAACTCCACCGTTTAAAGGCACTATAAGTCGACAAAATTTTGACGCTCGACCGCGCCGGAGAGACCTGGTTAAGTAGAACGATGTCAGAATCACTCGTCTTTTTAGGTGCGAAACGGACCCCTTTTGGAGCCAACGGCGGAACTTTGAAGGACGTGAGTCCGACCCAGCTTGGAGTGCATTCGGCCAAAGCCGCATTGGCCCAGTCCGCTGTACGGCCCGACCAAATCGACCATGTGATCTACGGCAATGTTCTCCATTCCGCTCCGGATAGCATCTATTCGCCACGCCACATCGGTCTGTACTCGGAAGTCCCGGTGGCCGTGCCGGCATTAGGTGTAAATCGCCTCTGTGGCTCAGGCTTTCAGGCGATTATCGAAGCCTACCAACAAATGTGCGCCGGAGACACCCAGGTCGCCCTCGTCGGTGGGATCGAAAATATGAGTATGAGCCCATATGCCGTACGCGGAGCCCGGTGGGGCCTTCGAATGGGCAATCACGAGAT
Organism: uncultured Bacteriovoracaceae bacterium; assembly: GCA_964485835.1. GTDB lineage: Bacteria > Bdellovibrionota > UBA1018 > UBA1018 > UBA1018 > JACMQW01. The sequence continues at coordinate 8,020 of CAZAKW010000093.1, read as the reverse complement.
GGTCGATACGATGGTGGAGGCGTTGACCGATCGGTATGCCGGTGCCCCGATGGCGATCACCGCGGAGAATCTCGCCGTCCAATATAAGATATCCCGCGAAGAGTCGGACGAATTTTCTCTCCGCTCACAACGACTTGCGAAAGCTGCGGCCGATGCGGGAATTTTTGCTTCGGAGATTGCGCCCTTTCCGATCGTCGATCGCAAAGGGACGAAGACGGAACTCTCGGTCGATGAACACCCTCGGCCGCAGACGACCTTAGAAGGACTCCAGAAGTTGAAACCGCTTTTCAAAAAAGACGGAATCGTGACCGCAGGTGTTTCTTCCGGAATCGTCGATGGAGCCGTGTCGTTGGTCGTGGCTTCGGAGTCACGGGCAAAAAAGGAAGGTTGGAAACCGCTGGGCCGCCTGGTCGCTTACGGGGTTTCGGGATGCGATCCGAACGTGATGGGGATCGGCCCGGCACCGGCTTCTCGAATCGCGTTGGCCAAAGCGGGGTTGTCCCTCGCCCAGATGGATCTCATCGAAGTGAATGAGGCTTTTGCTCCCCAGACGATCGCCGTGGAGCGGGAACTCGGGATTGATCGCGAAAAGCTCAACGTGAATGGCGGAGCAATTGCGATTGGCCATCCGCTTGCCGCAAGCGGTGCTCGGATTGTAACCCATCTCCTTTACGAACTGAAACGTCGGGGTCTTCGCTATGGCTTGGGCACCGCGTGTATCGGCGGTGGTCAGGGGATCGCGGTCGTGATCGAATCTCTTTAGGTTTCGATGAATTTTCCAATATGACGGACCATCCCCCCGAAGATTCTCCGAAAAGGCGTAATAAAAAGCTCTTACTTTGGATGCTGCTTGTATTTTTTTTCGCGCTCTTTGTTCGCGAAGTCTCGACTCTTTTCGATTCGGGTCGTTTTCTGCCTTAAATTTCGGTTAGGCTAGATCCATGGCAAGTAAGAATCCCACCCCTGAAAAACATGTGATTGAGATTTCGCTGATGGGCCAGAAAGTCGTTCTGAAGACCCATGCGGATCCCGTATTGGTTGAAGAAGTGACGGCGCTCGTTTTAGAGCGAGTCGCCGCGGCCGAAAAACGCGTTAAAAGCTCCAATGCACCCCACTTGGCTGCGCTATTGGCGCTTTTTGACGTTGCAGAAGATTACGTCGAGGCGAAGCGACGCGTTTCTGAGCACCAGTCGGAAATCGCGAATAAAGTCCAACAGCTCCAAAACTGGGTCGATTCCGAACTGAAGGCCTAAATGGCGCCAAGTGCCACCGACCTTCGTCTTCGATTGCGAGCCAAACGCAAAGCGCTCTCTGAGAATGATTCCGCCGAACGGTCCCGAAACATCGCCGCTCGGTTCGCCCATTGGCTGACTCCTCGGCGCCTTGAAATCGAAGCCAGAGGTGGGATCGTCGCCAGTTATCGCCCTTCCGAGCCGAATCTCGAACGCGAAGTTGACCCGTCTTACATGCGAGGATGCGAAGAGCTTGCCTGGGCGAACTTCGCGTTTCCTCGAGTCGTCGATCGTTTCGCTTATGAAATGGATTTTGCCGTTCCTCTTCATGAATCCGACTGGGTGCGGGGCGCTTACGGGCTCGTGGAACCGCGCTACGAACTTCCGGCGATTGACCCAGCTCAGTTGAGTCTCTGTATCATTCCCGGAGTCGTTTTTGGTCTAAACGGCGAGCGCATCGGTAGAGGTGCGGGCTATTACGATCGGTTGTTGGCAAAGGCCCCCGGAGCCCTCCGAGTGGGATTCGCATACGAATTTCAAGTTTTGGCGGAACCGGTTCCTCAGGCGGCGTGGGACGCCCCGATGGACGTGATTGTGACCGAGGAACGGGTTTTAGAGTTTGACCCGCGCGGGCTCCCTTGAGTCCTTTTCCCTTGCCGTGGCGGGCTGAAAGTTAGAATAGACTGCTGCGATGAAAGTCCTTTATTTCGGAGATGTTTACGCTAAACCCGGTCGTGAGGCGGTCAAGCTTGCGATTCGCAAGCTGGTTCCCCTTCACCAAGTGGACTTCGTCGTTTTGAACGGTGAAAACGTCACCCACGGTTACGGAATTTTGCCCGACATGGCAGAAGAGCTTTTTTCCGCCGGCGTCGACGTGATCACGACCGGAAATCACGCTTGGGACCAGAAGGCGATCATCCCTTATATGTCGACCTCGACCCGGATTCTCCGGCCTGCGAATTATCCGGACCATCCGATGTACAGGGTTCCAGGCCGCGGATCGACCGTCGTGGAATGCGCGCGAAGGAAACGGACCGACGGAAAGCCCCTCCGATTAGGCGTGGTCCAAGTAATGGGTAGGGTATTCATGGATACTCTCGACTGTCCTTTTCGGGCGGCGGAGCGTGAAGTCGATAAATTTTCCGAACTTGGAATCGCCGCGATCTTGGTCGATGTCCACGCCGAAGCAACGAGTGAAAAACAAGCGATCGCCCATTTCCTGGACGGAAAGGCGAGCGTTGTCGTTGGAAGCCATTCCCACGTCCAAACCGCCGACGAACGAATTCTTCCTCATGGGACGGCGGCCATCACCGACGTCGGCATGAGCGGCTGCTTTGATTCGGTGATCGGAGTGAAAAAAGAGCTCTCGATCCAGAGATTTCTAACGCGACGGCCGGTGAAATACGAAGCCGCCGAGGGGCCCGGCGGATACGGATGCGTGATCGTGGACATCGACGAAGTCACGGGATTGGCCCGTTCGATTCTGAGAATTCGCGAAGCGACCGCGACAGAGTAAAGCGTTGCGATAGGTCGGTAAAACCGCTTATCCTGGTGGTGAATGAGCGACACTAAACCGACCTCGCCCTCCCTACGCCCCTCGTCTGCTCGGTGGCACCCTCCGATATCCGAACTCGAGGGCCCCGAACTGAGCACGCGAAGACGTCTCGTCTACCGGACTTACCTTGAGTTCGTCCAGTCGGCGAATCAACGTGATCGCCTCGACGTAAACCGCCGGATGCGCTCGGTGCTAGTTTGGTGCTTTCTCGCGCCGGTTTTCGTGGTTGCACTCGTGATCTTGCTCGTCAATTACGGGATCCTGCCCCGCGTGTTCCGTAGTTATCAAGACTGGATTATCCTGATTTTTCCCGTGCTCTACTCCCTCTATTTCTTAGGTTCTCAAGTTCTCTCGGGAATTCCGGAAGCCTTCCGTCGCGGTGGCTTCGCTTTAACTTTGGGCCAGGCCGCGCGCGAAGCCGATTGGCGAATCGACGTGATGGCGACCATGGAAGAAAAATTGGATTGGTCGCGGGACGATTGGAGCTGGGTGATTATGAATGCCGAAGAAGATCACGACCGCATGCAAATGCGCATTCGGCATCTCACGGCGTTGGCCGGAGCGGTCTTTTTTTTGATTATGCAAGGAATCGATTCGTTGACGGCAGACGGAACGTCGCTTTCCGGAATCTCCACCCAACTCGCCGGGGGGCCGTCGAGTTCCGAATGGATCGGTTTGGCGCTCTTTCTTCTACTCCTTTATTTATCGGGGCAACAAAACGTCCAGACCCTCCGGCGCTTTCTCGCTTGCGCTCGACTCGTGCAGATCGGTCAGCGCACATCCCCCTAGTCCTGTCCCACCTGGATTTAACCGCTATCCAAACGGCTGTTTAAATGATGAACACCCTTTGAGAATCTTCCGCCGTTATATGGCGTCTGGGTGTGAATAGCGTGTGCATGCGTCTTGCTTATACAAATACAGGGCAGGGGCAAGAATGCGCCGTCCAAATCTAGCATATACCGCTCTATGCGAGGTGTGGAATTGATGAATCTAAAAAGAAGTAGGGCACTGCTTGCCAGTGCTGTTGTGAGTCTCGCTTGGGGAGCGCTTGAGTCGCCGCTCTCGAAAGTTGCATTTGCAGCTATGGACGCAAATGCGTTTAGCCAGCCGTGGTCGGGCGAGTATTATGCCGAGGAAGACGAGAAACTTTTCGAAGATTCTTTTGAATCGTATGAGTCCAAACGAGATCATTATTTGATTCCCCATGCGACGGAGTCGCCGGAAGAGTTCTTAGAGGTTGCCAGAAGAAATGTGATTCCCCCTGCGAGTCCAAGTCCGGTGCCGAGCGGAATACCTTCTCCAATCCCGCCCCCGTTTCCGTACGGATGGAAGGGTCTGAATCCTGATGTGACCCGCCCATCCCCTCTCAAGGGCCCGCTACCTTTTCCGGCGCGGGAATTGGAACCACCGCCCGTCGATTCCCGTCCGCAAGCTTTCTATTTCTATAATAGCGGCTATCTTCGCAACTCGTCGCGGCTGCCGGATGATGGCCGTGGGTTCGTGAAGGTTTTTCGTGACCGTGAACGGACCTGGGCCACTCGAGCCGTTGTCGATGCGATCCAAACGGTCGCTCGGATCGTCTTCCACCGGCTTCCGGGGCGCGAGCGAATCCAGGTCGCGGACCTGTCTGGCGTAAAAGGAGGCCATATCGGCCACGCGAGCCATCGGAATGGATTGGACGCCGATATTATTTTCCTTCGCAAGTCCCGAAAGGAGCAGCCCGAATATGGCGGTTTCGGAAGAAACGGATTTGCCGAACAATTCGTGGTGCCTGGACCCGTGACTTACCGGAAATATCGAGACTCAGATGGAAAGGAACGCGTGAAAAAGGTCTATTCGCGAAAGGTGTCCAATAATTTCGATGTGGAAGCGAACTTTGAATTACTCAGAATTTTTGATGAAAAATCGGACGTGAAGGAATTCTTCGTCGACCGGTATCTGATTAAAGAGTTGTTTCGGTATGCGGAGAACCAGGGCTTATCCCAGTATCCGTCGATCCGTACGATGCTTATGAAGATGAGCCATCAGCCCGGCCATGCGGACCATTTTCATATGCGATTGAATTGCCAACCGACCGATCCCCACTGTGTGAGCGGTGTAGGGTACATGCCGAGGAGGAAGTGAACGGTCGTTTCGGTTCGTTAAGACCTCCGGCCTTGTCATAACAAGCCGCTCGGTCGTGAGAGTCCCGGCCAGCACTACAATCGCCACCGTCAGCCGAACGTCGGCGGTGCGGGTTCGTGCACTAGGCGATTTTATTGCCAGGAAGCCGGATTCCAGCAAAGATGTTCTGAATGAAAATGAGAGCCGCATTCCGTTGGTCCCTAGTCTTTCTTGGCGGACTCGCATGCGGTTTTACGCAGATTGCCCCCGTGTATTCCGCAGATTTGCTCCTTCCTTATACGCATCGGACGCGGGCCTATTCGGGCTACAGCCCGGTCATTCGTGGAGATAACGAAAACATCGGAATGGCCGGCGCAACCGTTGCGATCCCTGAAAGCGTCAGTTCCGTCGAGGGTAATCCCGCTGGTTTGACTATGACGATGGGGAGCGTGACCGCGCAGATCGTTTCGAACACCATGCGCGACCGCACGATTACCGGTTCGGCTTCCAAGAAGATCAAAAGTCGTCAGTGGGGATTGACCGTGACTCCCGGAAATTGGGGATATGCGATTTCATATTACACCCCGAGTTTCGAAGGAGGGAATTTTCAGAGCGCAGTCACCGGAAACTCGCGTGAATACGAAGTCTCGCTAAAGCAACTTCGCCTTTCCGTTTCCCGTTCGCTTTTCAGAAAGAAACTGAGTCTCGGCGCGAGTCTGGAGCTCAACCAAGCGCATCGGAGTCTAGGGCCGGACGATTACGGCGCGAAAAATTTATCTTATAAACTTGGAGCCATTTACCATCTCCGGAAACACGTGCTCTTAGGCGCGAGTTTTTCTCCAGCCCAGTCGTTCGGATCCGATCGCCCCCTTTCGGGAGGGCAGGAGTTACCGGGTTTTGCCCGGCCGATTCGGACGCCTGCGATGCTGAATCTGGGAACGGGTTGGATTCCCAACCGTTTCTTCAGCATCGGTGCGTCGGTAATCATTGTCGGTCCGACCGAGGATACGGCGTTGCTTCGCGACCAAAACATGACCGTGGGAAGTCGTACGACTTGGCAGCCTAGAATGGGTGCGTCCTATATTGTAGGGCAATATGAGAATCTGAAGCTGAACGTCGCGGCGGGCGGGTATTTCGAAGCCTCCCGGGTGGACGGGGCCTCGGGCCGTCTGCACGGGACGTTTTCAGTTCAAGCGAATCCCTATTTTATCAACACCGGCGCGGGAATTGACCGCGCTGAAAGATACAATAATCTTTTCGTTTCGGTTGGCGTCGATATCGTACGCGCCGCTCGTACCTTCGGAATCATTCCTAAAGACCCGGTCCCTCCGCTGAGAGGTTTTTTTCCTCCCCCGCTGAAAATGTCTGCGGATGGTCTCCCGCCTTTTTTGACCGTGGGGGAGAAAAAAGAATTTTCCGGCGTGAGCGTCGAAGATGTCGGCCAAATCATCGAGGAAATTCCCGACAATATTCAAGATAAGATCGATGGAAAAATGCCCGCACACGAAATTCGTCAGAAGGCGAAGGACAAGAAGGCTCGACAAAAAGTCCGGAAAAATAAGACTCGGCGATGATCAAGGACGTCCTTTGGCGTAGTGTGCGCGTGGAATACAACCGCGACTCGGCAGTTGCCCAGCCACGCTGTCGTGTCCACGCCAGGAGTTTAACGTTTGAATCCTGAGAATGCTGGAAGATTGACTTTCCGGGTAAGCGGGCTCTTCTGATGCCCGCGCGGTACCGAGACTCCAGATTTGAAATCGAAAGCGATGACATCGTCAAACAAGAGGTGCTCGTTCTTCCGAGGCGCGAACAGAAGGATCGGCTCGCCGTTTGAATACCGAATCATCCCTTTCTTCGGGTCTTTCGGGTCGATCAGGCAAACCGAATTGGACGCCTTGCAGGGTACGTCTCCGCCTCCGAAAAAGGTCTGAAACGTCATAAGGTTGATACCGAAGTTCGAGGATTTTCCGGCTCGAAATTTGATGTTGGATTTCTGTATGGTCAGATTTCCGTTCAGCCAGACTTCCACGATTCCATTGGAGTTATTCAAGCTATTCATAACGACGCGTTGGACCACCGTGTTCCACTGTCCTTTAATGAAAGGTACATTCCCCACTGAACTTCCCTCCACGGCCGCGAACGTGGTCCCGGTTTTCTTTTTACACGAGGCGCACGGTGGATTTACGAGGTGGTCCGCATGGTACATATAGATCGAAGGCTTCGGTTTCTGCGATCCAGAGAAGACGAAGCGCGCGCTGAATCCGTCCGTGGTCCCATCTTTAGTGGGATCCGAGGTCTGGCCACCCGTAGGACAGGTGCCTCCGCACAAACCCGGTAATTTCCCCATCAATATGCCGTCGAAATCAGCAGGGACGAAAATGCGGAACCCGAAATAGAGTTCTTCGTACGAACGACTCAGTTTCGTCATCGATCCGATGCCACCGGCGTCCGCGCCTAGACCGTCGGCGGGCGCGCTTCCGCGGGGTAGATACTGATTTCCGCTGATCGTGACATAGTTCGGAATGGTTTTGAAACCGCTCCTCGGCTTATCGTAATAGGGGAAATCGACTCTCAGGAACTTATTATTTGATGCGGATTGAACCTTCGCGAGGTCGATCCGGTTCCCGGAGCCGGTACCCCATTCGGCAAGAAAATCTTGTGCCGCGTACGTGCCCAAAGGCCTCCGTTCAAAATCGTTGCCGAAGACGATGTCGACTTGACTGAGGGGGATACGCTCCCCGGCATTCGCGCCGTCTGGAAGGGGCGCGGTGGGTGAAGGAACCGGTAGGGTAGGTTGCGGAGCGGGTACCGGAGTTTCATCGACGGCGTCCGCCTTGTTAATCATCACCTCGAGATAGCTATTCCAATTATTATCGGAGTTTCCCTCTCCCAGAATCCGGACGTGCTTCGCCAAGATTTCTCTAAACTCAAAATTCTCAAGCTGGTCGGATTTCCCTGCGCTCTCGTATCTCCCGGCGTCTCTGAAAACGACACCATCTGTAGAAAGCTGAATCTTGAAAAGCGATTTACGGGTCTCGCCTTCGTGGAAGGCGATCTGAAGGGACTGGACAAGGTACTCGTCGCCCAGATTGAGATCCAGATATTCCCCGACCCCAGCTGATGACCACCG
>CAZAKW010000092.1:0-9260 GCA_964485835.1 uncultured Bacteriovoracaceae bacterium | reverse complement strand
GAAACCCCTGCTTTAAAATGGAATGTAAGGCTCTGTTTTAAACGGGGGCCGAGAGGGGGGCTTCCAGCAATGTCTCAAGACCACGATGCTTCGGGAAAACTGAAACTTGTCGCCCAGCCACAGGAATACTTCTACGAGCTATTGGGCGATGCGTTTAGCAAGCGCTCGTTCCGTCCGACTGACGAAACCGGATTTTACCTCGTCAATTTACTGAACCAGTTTATGACCACCGACGCGCTCTACGCGCGAGACTCGGACGGAAAGCATCGGGAAGAAGCGTTGGCGCTCCTTGTGAAGGAAGCGCACGAAACCCATCACGGCGAAGGGAAGCGAGTGATTTATCGCCAGGTCGGCGACCTCTCCCTCTATCGCGCCGGATTTTTCCAGGAGAGCTTGAACCGGAAGCTCGTGGACCTCGACTACTATATCGAGATCGGTGGACTTGCGTACCGCGAAGCGGCTTCGCGCCACGACGAGACGGCTCTTAGACTGGTGTTCGAGGAGTTGGGCCAGCGATTCGGAAAATTCGTGGACGTGTTAGCCGACGTGAGCGATCAGACGATGGCGAAAGGCGAACGGAACCTGCTGCGAATCTACGAGAACTGGATGTCGACGGGGAGCGAGCGCGCGGAGAAACTGCTCCACGAAGCGGGGATCATCCCCAACGCCGGCGCGAAGAAAAGCATCCAGTAAGGACTGATCACTATTGATCAGTCGACGGGAATCCAAGCTCCAAAAATTTCTTGCAGACGCTCGCGTTCGAATTCCCGCGCAATCACAGGCGCCTCTTTTTCGACCGCGTCGACGGCGGTTTTTATGCGCGCGGCGCGACTCTTCGTTTGATCAAGAAATTCCCTGGGCGTCGCACCCGTGTCACGAATTGACGCAAACCACACGAGTACGTCGCGAGGATCGACGCGCCCCGTTTCATTCAATTTCGGACTCTCTGTCGGTTGGCGAGGAACTTGCCAGGAGAGTTCGCGTAGTCTTTGCGTGAATGTTCCAAGCGTGTGCGCTTGGGTCGAAAATCCCGTCTCGGCGAGAAGTTGCCGATATTTCGCTTCCCGCAAGAATCCGCTCGGCGTTAGAGCCTCGAACGCTTCGTCGACCCAGGGGCGAGCGGGCGAAAGTTCCAGTGGAGCGAGACGTTGCGAAGGGACCGCCAGGAATTGGTGATCGACCATTCTTTTGAAGAGGTCGGCGGGAATCGGATTCTCCAAAAGCGTGTGTTGCTTGAGAATCGGTAATAATGCCTTGTGATTGGCGAGGAGGCTCGAAATCCCGATATCGGGATACATCCATCGTCCCGGAACATAAACTTCAAGAAGGCTTGAGAGATTTTCGGCTTTAAGCGGAGCAAGTCTCTCTCCAACTTTATTCAGAGCGGACTTGGCTTGTTCGACGGTTATCGGATTATAGAATCCCAGTTGGACCTTGGGGTTTAAATAACCCACCAGCGGCTTCGCCTCAGCGATCGTAGAAAAAAAGCGGCGGAGATGGCTAGCGTCTAAATCGCTTCCCAGCGCCAACAAATCGAGCGCTTCGAGAAAACGTGCGTTCCTTTCCTCGGAAGCTCCGTATTCCCGGGTAAGCACAAAATATTTCTTCTGGCTCTCTTTGGGGATTACGTGGCCACTGAATGTCGCGGAGAATACAGATCCATGGTCTTGCATTGCCCGGGCTCGGTATCCGAAATAGAGATCAAGAAGTTTATTGGACGACAAATTTCCGGGGAAGCGCCCGGGATTGAGTTGGATTAGACGGGCGAAAGCCAACTCTGGCTCTCTGGAAGCGATTCCGAAGAGCGCCACGAGGTCGGCCTCGTTCCAAGTCGCACGCCCCGCGATCTCGAGAAAAAGCTCAGGGGCGGAGCTTGCCTTTGCGAATGCTCTCGCATCGAATTGGGAAAGATCCGGCTCGGCTCCGATGGGAAGACGGTTCAGGTTTTTAGTGCGCCCGAATGTGGCGAGCGGATGTCGGCTATCCCGTTTTCCGACGTAAACATGAAAGGATTCGGAGGAAGAGCCGGAGAGAAGTTTCCCGCTCCGATAGTAGCCGACCAGCACGACTTCCGCTTGGCCGTAAGTCATTCGAGCACTTTTTAAGAAAGCGTTCCAAGGCGAACTATTTTGAATCGATTCGTCAATGATTTGACGAATCGATTTTAAGTCGGTCTCCGGGAATTCCAGCCACCAGCGGCCATACGAAAAATGGAATCGAATCTGGAGTGGGCCGTCCCTTCGCGAGGGAACAATTCGCGTAAGCAGACGTTCTGCTTCGGCGAGAAGAGTGGGGGGTTGGAACTCGAATTTGTTCAGCAGAATCGTGCAGGGAGCCTGCTCGAAATGGATTTCGGGTTTCGCGAAGGCAAGTGAGCCTCCTGCCACTTCCAGCGAAATCATCGCGCAAACTAAGCGGATAATATTTATTTTCCAGTGATTAGCGCTCATTGTGACCTTTCGGTCGCGATCGACTTTTTAATGAGTTAGTTGGCACGGGTAGTCAGAAAAATCGATCCTACGCTCTAACGGACCCAAACCCGGGTCATAGGATCGTTGATTTCGATCTTTTTCACGACATCAAGGCCTTCCGAGACCTGGCCGAAGATCGTGTACGAGCCGTCAAGGTGGGGGATCGGCCCAAGGGCGATATAAAACTGAGAGTCGGCGGAGTTTGGATCTTGCGCGCGCGCCATGGCGAGCGTTCCTTCGACGTGGTTGCGGGAATTGAATTCCGCTTCCAGTTTTTGACCGCTTCCACCGGTACCATTACCTTGTGGATCGCCGCCTTGGATGACGAAATCGGGAACGACACGATGAAAGATTAATCCGTCGTAAAAGCCACTTTGAATCAGTTCCACGATGCGTGCGACCGTCTTGGGAGCGTCGTTCGTGTAAAAACGAAACGAAATATTCCCTTTCGGAGTTTCGATGGTCGCCACTGCTTTAGAGAGTCCGCTCTCATCCACCGTGAGATCCACCGCCGCGCTAGTCGTAGGGGTGGAGGCGGGCGCGGGCTCTGGAGTCGAAGACTTTTTCAAAAGGACGACGCTAGCACCCAGACCGATCGCGACTAAAGCAGCGACTCCGTAGAGAAGCCCGCGTGGAGCGGACTTTGTTTCAGGAGGAGTCGCAGAAGGCGAAGAAGGGGTATCGGACATGAGGCTTCCTTTATTTTGGGGGGGTTCTCCTCTAGTATGGGAGAGAGCTCACGTTTTTTTCAATCCCTATGTCGAAACCCACCTCCGCGCCGGAAGCCGATTCTGATAAAGCCATGGCTTTCTTCGATCATATCGAAGAGCTGCGAGCGCGTTCGATTCGAATGGCTTACGTATTCGTGGCCGGTTTTATGGGCGCGTATTTTCTTTCGGACCCGGTGATGAGTTGGCTTCGAGAGCCTTTGTTCGCCGCGCTTCCCGAAGAAAAGCGGTTTCTTTATTTTACGAATTTATTCGAAAACTTCCTGACCCATTTAAAGATTGCTGGTTACCTCGCGATTTTTGGACTCTCTCCATATTTCTTCTGGGAGATCTGGAATTTTGTAGCTCCCGGTTTGAAATCTCGGGAGCGTCGCTTAGTGGTTCCGTTCGTAACGGCCGCCAGCGGTTTTTTTATCGGGGGCGCTCTTTTCGCTTATTATGTTCTATTTCCCGTCGGCTTTAAGTTCTTCGTGGAATACGGGATGCCGACCGACGTCCCGATGCTGACGATCGACGCCTATTATTCGACAGCGCTCAAACTCATGCTTCTTTTTGGACTTGGTTTTGAACTTCCAGTGATCATTAGCTTTTTGGGTGCTTTGGGTATCGTTGATGCGCCCACGCTCCGTAAACACCGTCGGAACGCCATTATTGGGATTACGATCGTTTCGGCGCTGTTTGCTCCGCCGGATGCCGTTTCGATGCTTCTTTTGATGTGCCCTCTTATCCTCCTCTACTAGGTTGCGATCGAGATGGTCGCTTGGTTAGGCTCTAAACGGGTTCTAAGCGAGGCAGAGGTAGCAATGGGGGCCGATTCCCCAGAGCATAAAGGAATAGTTGGCCGTTCGGACTACGAGGATTAAGGTTCTCCCTTGTTATGTTGCGTCGCGTTGCGCAAATCCACAACAGACTCTATTGATCCCCTTCTGACCCTCTGTTACATCCGTCCGACGCACTCACTTGCGAACCTTGCCCGGCTCGAACAGAGACCGGGCTCCGGTCCTCGAATGTTTTGTGGGACCGTCCGAACCAGAAGGAAATTGAAGACATGGCTGAAGCAGTTGCTGGGAAACTAGCGGGATACGAAACGACTTTTATCACTCGCCCGGAAATGAACGAAGATGCGCTGAAAGCGCTGACCGATCGTTTGCTTTCGATCATTCCGACGTTCGGCGGCGAATTGGTCCTTCAAGAGGACTGGGGCACGAAACGCCTCGCTTACAAAATCGAAAAAGAGAGCCGCGGGCGTTATACCTACCTCGTCTACACCGGCAACGGGAACATTGTAGCCGAGCTTGAGCGGAATCTTCGCATGAACGACTTCGTCATGCGTTTTCTTTCTGTGAACTTGGCGAAAGAGTTCGAGAAAGACTCATTCATGAAACGCCGGGAAGAGATCAAGGCCCAGGCTAAAAAACGCGAAGAAGAGCGCGAAGCTCGTCGCGAAGAACGCGAAGCTCGCCGCCGCTCGTACGACGATTCCAGCGACGAGATGAGCGCCGACGCCGGCGAGTAATTTTCCGGTGAACGAATCTCCGACCGTAGCCCGCCGTCTCCGACGGCGGGACGGAGTGAAAACCGCCAATGTCCTTCGGGTCTGGAATCGGGTCGCGCCGTTTTTCGTCAGCGCGGCTCTATTCTTGAGCGGTTTTTTTGCGGTCTTCGCACCTCTGCCTTTTCTCATTCTCGGGGTCACCGCCCATTGGGCGTGGTTAGTCGCGGCGGTGGTGACGAATGCAGGGGTAGTTTACTTCACTAGCGGTCCGACCGTCCTCCAGTTCTACTTGTTGGGAATCGGGGCGATCGGTCTAGTGATGCCTTTTTTGATTGGGCGAAAAGTGCGTCCGGAGCAGATTGTCGCGCGGACCTGGCTCGTTCAGTGGGGAATCATTGCGGTCTTGGTCGGTGTGTATGCGCTTCTCCGCGGGGTGACCCCGTGGCAGGAAGTGGAGCACATTTTTTCAAATTTTTTCGATCTCCTTCTTTCCAGCTTAAGCCCCGAGGCGCGCGACCAGCTCATCTCGAACTTTGGCGGGGGAGAGGCAGGTATCGCCGAATGGCGAAAGAGAACTCTTGCGGAATTACCGGGCACCCTCGGAATCCTTTGTCTTCTTGCGACTTGGTTTAATTTGCGCGTTTTGATCAATCTCAACCCAAATCGATTTTTGACCAAGGTTGGTTTGGACCGCAAGGTTCTGAACCGGTGGAAAAACCCCGACTGGCTCGTTTGGCCGACTCTTGCGAGTTGGGGCGTGGTGCTTTTCACCGACGGGACGTCTTCGGACGTGGCTCTGAATTTTTTTAAAATATTGATGGCGGTTTACGGGATCCAGGGGTTGGCCGTTTTGGGGTCGCTTTTTGATACCTGGAAGATTCGCGGCTTCTTTCGGATGTTGATTTATGTTTTGGTCTTAGTCCTGATGATTCCCTTGCTTCTGAGCATTGGATTCTTCGATCAGTGGTTTGACTTCCGTTCCAAGTTCAGGCAATCGTAGGTTTCTATTCAGTTTTTAAGGAGTTAGTCATGCTCGTGATCTTACGTGAAAACGTCGAAAATTTAGGCCGCATTGGTGATCTCGTGAACGTGTCCTCGGGCTTTGCTCGCAACTACCTGCTTCCGCGGAAGCTCGTGATGTTGGCCGATCCCGCGAACGTGAAGATGATCGAAAATCAAAAGAAAGTGCTCGAGAAAAAGCGCATCGCTGCTCGCGCCGTTTCGCAAGAACTCGCGAAGAAAATCTCCGACCAGTCGGTGACGATCTCGCGTAAAGTCGGCGAACACGACAAGCTCTTCGGTTCGGTGACCCAAACGGATATCGCTGACGCTTTGAAAAAGGGCGGCCTGGACGTTGAAAAGCGCATGATTGTTTTGGAGCAGCCGATCAAGGCGCTCGGCGTTCACAATGTCACGATCAAATTCGATCAAGATGTCAGCGCCGAAGTGAAAGTCTGGGTCGTTAAGGAAGAGTAATTCCGGCTTGGAATCTGTTTTTCGAGAAAAACCCGGTACCGCCCATTGGCGACCGGGTTTTTTTCGGATCTGCGTTTAAGATAACCGAGGAGTATTTCGGATGAGCGACGGTCGTTTTGATGATCGCGGGAATTACGGGAATTCCGGTGGCTCCTCGGAGCGGCGGAGTGGCGGCAGAGTTCCGCCCCACCATCTCGAAGCCGAACGCTCGGTTCTCGGTGCGATCCTCCTCAATAACGAAGCGATCCACCGGGTGGTCGAAATTGGTATCGAGCCGCGCGATTTCTATCTCGACGCCCATTCCAAAGTTTTCGAGACTCTTCTGTCCTTGTCCGCGCGAGGACAGGCGCTAGATTTGATCACTTTGTCGTCAGCGCTTCGCGACCGTGGCACCTACGAGGAAATCGGCGGTCAGTCGGCCTTGACCGCATTGGTCGAGGATACGTTCTCGATTGGGAACGTCGTCTATTACGCGAAAATCATCCGTGAAAAGGCGCTTCTGCGACGAATGATCGATATCGCCGGCGAGATCACGCGCGACGCGTTCGAAGGGGTCGACGACGTCGAAGGTTTTTTGGACGATGCCGAAAAGAAAGTTTTCAGCGTCAGCGACATCCAGCTGAATAAATCCTTTTCGTCCATGCAGGACATCCTCGTGTCGAACATGCACGCGATCGAGGAAGCGGCTTCGAAGGGCTCCGCGGTTACCGGCCTTTCGACCGGATTTACGGATTTCGATAAACTGACTGCAGGTTTGCACCCGGGCCAACTGATCATCGTCGGGGGCCGTCCCGCGATGGGAAAAACGTCGCTGGTGGTCTCGGCCGCCCAGAACGCGGCGATGAATTCCAAAGCGGTAGTGATGATTTTTTCCCTCGAGATGTCGAAGGAGGAACTCGTGATGAGGATGTTGTCGTCTCAATCGCGAATCGACTCGAAACGCTTGCGCTTGGGTCGCCTCGTCGATCGAGATTGGCCTCGCCTTGCCCAGTCCGCGGACCAGCTGTCCAAGGCGAAGATCTTCATCGACGATTCGGGCGACCTGACCGTTATGGACATGCGCGCGCGCTGTCGTCGATTGCTAGCCCAAGAAAAGAAACTCGACCTGATTGTGGTCGATTATCTTCAGCTGATGCGCGGATCTAAGTCCGGTCGGGCGGACGGCAGTCGCGAGAAAGAGATTTCCGAAATTTCACGAAATTTGAAATCGTTGGCGAAAGAACTCAAGGTTCCGATCGTGGGCCTGTCCCAGCTTTCGCGTGCGCTTGAGAGTCGGCCTGATAAACGGCCGATGCTCTCCGACTTGCGGGAGTCGGGAGCCATCGAGCAAGACGCCGACTTGGTCGGATTCGTTTATCGTGACGAATACTACAATAAGGATTCCGAAGACCGTGGGATCGCCGAATTCATCATCGCAAAGCATCGGGCGGGAGAAACGGGCACCGTTCGGCTGGCATTCATGGGTGAGTATACCCTGTTTGCCAATTTGGCTTCGGACGCACCCGGGACGCCGATTCAAGGAGGATCCGGTGGGATCCGGCCTCGCGACGATATTTCGCTTTAAGGCCCGAGCACCGTTTTTTTGTAAACTTGGAAGTTAAAAAGTTCCATGTTTTCAAGGAGTTTACCTAATTTAGACCTTTACTTTCCGCTCGCCTTTGCTGCACCGCCGCAGTATAGATAAGGGCGTTTACAAGTCTATAAGTTCTTAAACTCCAGGCCCCCGCCCCGGATCCTATTTGTGACCCCACGCACGTCTTTCCCTCTCATTCTTTGGCTTCCTTTTCTCGCTTTCGGGACGAGTGCTTGCTCGCTCGACATGTTTTCGGACCGAGAGGACAGACCCGCTTCGCCAATGCAGACGAGGTATCGGAAGATTCGCCCGGAATGTTCCGGATTAAAACTCGCCAGCCGGGAACTCGACGTACCGACGTTTCGAAAGCTCATTGAGTGCTTTAACTCAAACGGATCGATGCCCGAGATCGCCCGCCTCGTCGCCGATGCCTCTGACGAGACTCTTGCCCAGTCCACCTCCCTGCTGAATCAGACATTTTTGACCGACGCGATTGTATTGTCCGAATCTCGCGCGGTCATACGAAGCCTTCGGAGTTCGGATCTTTGGGCTCCCTCGGTCGCAGATTTTGCCGTGGTCTTTCAGGATCCCGAGCGGGTTCGGGCCCTCGTGCGTCTTTTGTCGGTGGGAAATGCGGCTCCGGTAGTCCGTGAGACGTTTAGGAATTTCCAGGCCGACGAGACCGTGAAGGCGTTTGGAATTCTACACCGAATCAGCGTGGCACCTGCGTACGGGGCTTTGCGCGAGAAATTAGAATCGGATCCGCTTCGTCCGTCCGAACGCGCTGATCTGGTGCGTTCGCTGACTCGGTTGATGAATACGGAGACGAAGTTTGGGTCGGCCCGAGAGGTTTTATCGGACATGGCGCGAGGGCGTGCGACTTCGCTCTGGGACTACGCTTTCGGATCGCCTTCCGAGGTGGCCGGTTCCACGGCACGCCTCGGCGGACTTTTACGTGAGTTCGGTCGGGAGGACGGAAAGAATCTGCGTGAGCTTTCTCGCTTCCACCGAGGGTTCCATCAACCGGTGACCTGCTGGGACGGCGCCAAGATTTTCAACTCCCCGTGGGAAAATCTCGCTGACGAAATCACACGCCATTCGGGTAGTCGACTTCTGCCGTTCATCGCGCGGTTCGCTCCTTTGGCGACGATCGGAGTGCGCGACGTTTGTAAAGTACCTGACGAAGTCCCCGAATTCTTGCCGCGCATTCTTTCGATGCTCGGAGGCCCCCATGGAGCGGCTTATCTGGGAGTGTTAGACCGGGTCTTCAGCGGTGGACTCGGAGTTTCGGCGGGGAATTTCGTCGGCGAATGGGGAGAGGCGGCGGCGGAAGCGCTCGCAATCCTCTCGGAGAAAGCATGGTTTGACGACCTTCTCTTGCTCTTTGCTGAACTTGACGAAGCCGACCGGGAGCATATCGCGGGGTGGGTCCGAGCGATGCTCACGGACCAGGCGTAATGGTCCGCGGTTCTGTGCGCATGTTCTGATGAAGAGTTCGGAGTGTTTTTCGCTGATTT
>CAZAKW010000091.1:0-9365 GCA_964485835.1 uncultured Bacteriovoracaceae bacterium | reverse complement strand
GCGGATGACCGTCGAACAAATTCTGGCGGAACCTTTGGAAATTCATGAATTGGCGCGGACGCGAGAGCAAAAACGAAAACGCATCTTCGAGTTGATGGATCTGGTCGGATTGAGGAAAGAACAGATTTCCCGGTACCCGCATGAGTTTTCCGGCGGTCAGCGCCAGCGAATCTGTATCGCGCGCGCGCTCGCCGTGGAGCCGGACTTCATCGTCTGCGACGAGCCCGTTTCGGCGCTCGACGTATCGATCCAGGCCCAGATCGTAAATCTCCTCCAGGATCTCCAGAAGGAACTTGGGTTGACTTACCTTTTCATCGCGCACGACTTGAAGGTGGTGGAGCATATCTCCACGCGAGTCGCCGTGATGTATCTCGGAAAGATCGCGGAAATCGCCGAGGCCGAGGTTCTTTACCAGAATCACCAGCATCCCTACACGCGAGCTTTGCTTTCCGCGATTCCGATTCCAGATCCAACTTTGAAAAAAGAACGAATCATCCTTCGTGGGGACGTGCCTTCACCGATCAATCCTCCGGCTGGATGTTACTTCCATCCGCGCTGTCCAAAAGCGGAATTTCCGACTTGTCGGAACGTGTGGCCGATTCTCGAAGAAGTCGCGGGAGACAGCACCGAGCACCTCGCGGCCTGCCATTTCGCGGATAAACGTCACCCCGTTGACGTCAATCTCCAGGACGATAAGACCGGTTCGATGATTGTGCCCAAACAATGACGCTTTTGAGGGTTTTTCCCTCGATTCCGATCTTCTAGAGGATCCTGAATCAAGCCTTTCCCCGCGGAATCCGAAGAGATTTTGAGGGTGGGCCTCTTCGCCACGCCCTCGACCGCGGTGTATGTAAATGCAATTCAGACTTCGAAAACTGCCAAAACAAATGGCAGCCGAACTTTCGCCTTTCTCGCCCGATACGGCGGAGCCTTACCGGCCCCTGCCCGCACCGGTCTACGTGCTTCTCTCGCGAAATGACAAACTGGTTTCCGTAAAGGGACCCTTCGACTTTTTCACTCCTCGCGACATCACTAAGATGAAAAGCGGGCAATACTTCTACGGACCGATTCTTCGCAGAGTCGAACCGTTCCAGCTCGCGGCGAAAGAAGTCAAATCCATGTTGGGATGGAGCTTGCCAACCGCGACTCAGGTCTTGGAGCCGGCGCCCTTTGAAATTTCGGACGCGGTCTTGCGGAAACTTGCATCTCTTTGGGCAACTCTTCCTCCCAGCGGAAACTCTGCCGACGAAACGATGCTTGGTATCGAGAGCTATTTCGCGGTCGCCTTTGCGAATGAACTTTGCGACCCCATTCCCGGCGATCGAATCGAGATGGCCCGCGAAAATGATCCCGACCTTTACGAGATCGCGCTCCTGCGCTCCGGCATATTCGTCTTCCTCGCTTTGCATTTGGGTTATCTCGACTTGAAGGTCTTGAACGCCCTCCGGTACCGTTTCTTCCACGAACTGATCCAGGTGACCGGACTTGGGAACTTCCTCCCATTGTCCCTGGAGCTAGCGGAATTGAAGCGGTGGACGGAGAATTTGATCCATTCCCCAGAAATTCACCTGATTTCAAGCGAACAGTTTCAACACTCCATCAGTCGGGTCACCCAAAAACTTCGCTCGCGCCTTCTGCGGGTTCGCCTTGAATTGGCGAATCCCGATACGCCGCTGGCGCATACCTACGACGACGGTGGATTGGGAAATCTAAGAAGCGACGAAGCTGTGCCTGATTTAGTCCTTTACGACGGCGAATCGGGAGAAGGAGGAAGCGATGGCTGACGACAGCATGCGCTCCCTTAACTCCTTCGGAGTAGCCGGTCTTTTGAGCACCGAATGCGAGATTTACTATTCAAACGATCTGCGGGGGCGCAACGTCGGGCGGGTTTCCGATTTGATTTCCGCGAAACTACGATCGCAGTCCGTGGATGAACTTCGGATTCGTGCGTTGATCGGATACGGAGTTTTCGGCACTTACGCGATTCGAAAATTGGAACATAAGCACGCCGAGGAAGTGCCGGCGGCCTCGCTTGAAGTCGGAGTTGACGCAAGCCACGTCGCCGTGGCGATTGCGTTCCACTGGGACAACGGGAGTGTTCCAAAATGGGGTGGATTATCCGAGCGATTGGAAAGCGGAGCGCCGGTCGACGAGTTTGAGCATGTGGTTGAATGGCTTCGTCGTCACAGCACCCAATTGATCGTTCGTTATGAAATTAAAGAGCGTCGAATCGAACTTGTTTCCCTTCTGAATCGGCACGACGCCGAACTGCGCGACCCTGTCGTGGTAGTCGCGGTCGATTCCCGCCTCGCACCGTTGCTTGAAGTTTCGACCTACGTCGAACTCGGAGATTTAAATTATTCGAAATTGCTGAAAAACCCGATTGCGGAAGGGTTAAAGACGACGAAAGGGGGGCCGGAGGAAACTGAGATCCGAGTGATCAGCGGCGCGGCCGCGGAGCGAGCGATCGAGCGGCGTTTCAAGGGAGAGACCGACGCAAGCGACGAGATCGAGGAATTAAAGAGTGTCGTTTCAGAATACGAGCAGACCGTGTCAAACCTTCGCGCTACTGTTCAAGAGCTGGAAGAGAAGCTTGGGGCGCTTCCAGAGAAGCGGCTAACCACGCGTCGCCCGTCGCCGTCCGAGGAATCCCAAAAAGATAGCGGATGGGGCTTCAACCTACTAAAGCAGGCCCTCTCCTTCGCTACGGGCGATGCCAGCGAAGGTGAAGAGGTTCGAGTTGTGAAGGGAGAGCCTCTAGAATCAGGGCAGACGGAGTCCGTTCACGTCCGAGCCTCCGCGGCGCCTTCGGAGTCCGAAGCGACGGTGAAAATCGAAGGCGCGGCCGGAGAAATCCTCGCCGAAATCGCTGAACTCAGTCAGGCTGATAAACACGGCAAGATCCAGGAGACTCTGGCGGAGATTTCCGAAGAGGTCGAGCCAGACAAAGCACGACGTTGGGTGGACAATCTTTCATCCGAACTTCTTCAAGAAAAAGCAAAACTAAGCGAACTCCAAAAGAATTTGGCGAAGCAGATGCGGCAACGCGAGCTCGAATTCAAAACGGCTGAGCGCACGTTCCAACAGGAGCTGGCTAGAAAAGAAGAAGCACTTCGCCAGAAGCAGACCGCGCTCGATGGCAAGAGCGAGCAAATCTCCCAGCTTAACCTAGCCGTAGAACGAGCGACCACCGGTTCGACCGATAAGGAACAGCAGCAGTTTAAATCCAAACTGGACCGGGCCCAGCGCGTCGCCCAGCTCAAGGACGAAGAAGTAAAGGTTCTAGTCATGAAGGTCCGGGATCTCGAGAACCGCCTCATCATCGCCCAAGCCAAAGCGCAGAAGGGGACTGACCTGCAGATGCAGACGAAAATCCAGACCCTCGATAAGAAAGTCGAAGAGTATAAACGGGTGAACCAGCGTCTGATGGAATCGCTCAACCAACACAAAGATAAGTCCACCGACAAAGAAATGGGCGAACTGCGCAGAAGACTCGATCAAATCGAGCGCCAGGCCAACGACTCCAAGCGAAATCTCGATAAAGCGAATTTCAAACTGCGGGAAGCCCAGGAGTCCGAACGCAAGCTCCAGGCCGATTTGGCGCGCGCGATCGAAGAGAATCGCAACCTGCGCAAGGCTCAAAACCGGGGCGGGACCGAATCAGGTGGCGGGCAGGCCGCTTAAGACACGTTTTCTTAGGTGGAAAGTCCTAGAAAGCGGGCGGAGTTGTGGTAATTTTCTGGGGTGCCCTCGTGGTGGAATTGGTAGACACGCTGGTCTTAGGAACCAGTAGCGCAAGCTGTTCCGGTTCGAGTCCGGACGAGGGCACCATTAAAATTCGGTTCTACGGTTCTACGGTAGTTTTCGAAGTTTCAAGCGGTTGTTTCATCTCTCTTGTTCTCGACTTCCGATACACCGGCGATACAAATGGGATTCTACGCGCTTACCGTTGCAGGCGAGCTTCGTCCGGCGTGTCTCGGTAGTGCAGGACGTTCGTGATCGGGTTATTGCCAATGATCGTGGACGCCATTTCGATCGGCGAACCGGACCCCTTCGCGTGCGCGCTCCACGTCCGACAGGCATCGTGCTGGTGGAAGGGCGGGGCGCCGGCATATTTCGTCCGAAATCTTTTTACGAATACATGCTCGAAGACAATGATTGAGAAAAATTTAATGGCGATGGCCATATTACGGCTTTCGCAGGCGGCATTTTGGGGGCGAAGAGATCGGGCGGCGTCTACGCAAAAGATTCGCTCGATGGTTTCCCTAGGGCTGGCGATAAATCCCAGATTTAGATCAGTTAAACTCTGGTGCCGCGGGTCGATCGCCAACTTCACGAAGTTTCATGGGACAAGTCGAAGTAGTGATTGCCTTCCGGTTCGTAAACTTGATGATTCCATCATGGATCTCAAAGTCAGACCCAAGACGCGCTTCTGGATCGATCGCGTATAAAATTGGAATCTGAGTACCGACATTTGGGCGACCTATCCGCGCGTAGTGGCCTTCGCCAAAAATTGCAGACTCCTCCACGATATTTTCTCGAGACGAAAGGATGTTGGGGTGTCCGGTGCTATTTTGAGCCGTTATCGAATTATAAGCGCCACTGTATGTCGCTTCCGAAAGGGGCGAATCTCGAGGTACGTGAGTAGCCGTGCTAAGGCCTAGTTCTCTTGCTGTCTTCCCTGTTCCCTGTCCAACTTCGAATGATGGCAAGGCTTTCTTGCTTAACCACCATGCCATAGAGCCGGCTTGATCTATGCTGGAACAAAGTACGAGTTTGTTTTTGATGCCGGTAATATTCAATACTTCGATAGCGAACTCGATATTGGGGGATTCCGTGATTAATTTTTTGGCGTTCTTCTCAAACCATGCTCGAAGGTACTGATCAGATTTAACATCCTCGGGATCAAATCGATTCGCCACCACCCGCAGTTCTCGTAAAGATTCGACCGAAGGCATCGAATCATACTTAAAAACACGATTCAGGTATAGAATCGCGCTACGCATTTTAGCTGTTTCTAGAGTTTCAGCGAACGACACGCTCGAACCCGTGATACAAATCATGGCGCTGATTACAGCATGGATACCCAGTGATCTTATCCCCATGTATTTGTTACCCATGTATTTGTGCCCTGAACTCTATCGGTCGATTGCTGCGATCGCTTTAGATGTTTTGGCATTCGCGACTTAAGGCAATGGAGAAGTGGTTAGGAAGCCCCTACCATCGACACGGTCTAGCCCTAGCCATGACCTTCATTGGTTAATGATTGCGTTGAGTTGCGGACTGAGAGATCGAGAAAAACGAAACGCTCGCCCTGGTCTTAGGAACCAGTAGCGCAAGCTGTTCCGGTTCGAGTCCGGACGAGGGCACCATCATCTTCCGATGGCGAAGGATCAAGGCGTTTGAAGTTAAGTGAGACCGGAGTGCCGAGCCAGGTAGCG
This sequence comes from uncultured Bacteriovoracaceae bacterium, assembly GCA_964485835.1. Classification (GTDB taxonomy): domain Bacteria; phylum Bdellovibrionota; class UBA1018; order UBA1018; family UBA1018; genus JACMQW01. The sequence continues at coordinate 3,924 of CAZAKW010000091.1, read as the reverse complement.
CCTACTGTATGATCGCGCGGATCGTCGCCCGTCACTTCGTGGATTAAAACGGTGTGCTCCCCACGGTTTTTGCACAACCAAGTATTGACCCTTTCGAAATCGATTCGTTTAAAATTGATTTCAAACATAGGCAGAGAGTGAGGGCCAACCAGATCGTCGATTAACTTTCCTATGGTGATATCCTGGCAATCAAAAGCTTCGCGGAACCGATCGCGAAGGGCGACGGCTTTCAGACGATCATCCGGGTGATAGTAAATATGAGCATCAAATTCACGATTCAGATTGGGTTCGATGTGTACTTTCATGGTGGTCCTTTCATTCTAACTTACTGAAAATCGCGGCGATCGATGACACGACTTCATCCAGTGGGATAGACGATTCGATATAGGCATCCGGCCGAACCAGGATCGCCTGGTTTTGATAGTGAGAGTTCTCCGTCCAAAAGCCTTCCCGGCATTTCTTCGGAGAAACTCGAATGAGTTCTACGAATTCCGGCAAGACTAAATCCGTTTTCAGCTCGCCGAAGACGAGCAGGGTGTACCGAGTGTAGTTCAAGAGGGAATAGAGTCGCGTTTTGGTGACCCCATTGTGAATTTCTAAATCGAACAGCCTCGATCCGCGATGACCGCTTTCTCCATAGCGAATTCCCATTCCGGTGATGTTTCCGGCGCGTTTTCGAACGATCTCGACGTAGTCTTGAGCATGGGTCCCGGTCGGCGAAACCATCGTCGAACGGACGAGTTCGCCCGAGGATTCAATCACGCTTTGAGCGACGGGTTTGCGTTCGATTTCGTAACTGCGCAAAAGCTCCGCCGGGGCGCGGAAACGCAGAACCATGTTTAGCTTCCAGATGAGATTGAAGGCGTCTGCCAAGCCGGTATTGAGGCCTTGTCCTCCGTTGACCGAATGGATGTGGCAAGCGTCCCCGACAAGGAAAACTCGTTCTTCAGCCGAAAATTTTTCGGCGACCGATTCCTTGACTGAAAATCTTGAGTACCACTCAATTTTCTTAAAATTCGCCTTGTGAGGACGTAGGGCGCGATCAATTTTTTTCACCGCATCTTCGAAGGTGAAGTCCTGGGTGTCCATTCTAACGTAAAACCGATCAATTTCTCCTTCTCGAGGGATCCAGGCCACGTCGGATGTTTCGGTCTGGAAGACAATGATCTCGGGAACCTTCGGAAAATCGGTTTCTATGATGGCATCGATTACCGCCCATACGATTTCCGGTCGCTTGATTTCAAATGGAATCTTGAAGTGATCGCGGACAAAGGAGCGTGATCCGTCCGCCCCAATCACGTAGCTGGACTTTATTTTTTCTCCGCTCGAGAGGGTCGTGAGGCATCCATTTTCGGATGTTTCGATCTGATCGACCGAGATCGCGCGCCGGACCGCCGATCCGGTTTCTTTCAGTTTTTCGTCCAATAGTCTTTCTACGTGGGATTGACCGAGCATGAGGAAGTGTTTGTGGAGGCATCCCTCAAGTTTTTCCCACCAGGAAGACTGTCGCGAGACGAACTTTCCTTCCGACCACACGGAGCTCGTGTTGCATTTTTTCCCGAGAGGATAAAGTTCGTCAAAGAGATCGACTACTTCGAGAAGTTGGAGCGTGCGCGCGTTTAGCGCGTCGGCCCGTCCGACTTCAAGCGGCCCGCTCGACTTATCGACGATGACAATATTCAGACCGCAGAGTCTTCCCAGATAAGCGCACATCAGTCCGACGGGACCGGCACCTGCAATCAGGATGTCGGTGGACACGGTCGTCATTGGTGGGAAACCAACCGAGTATTTTCGAGCGGGGGATTGCTTAGCACATGGACCCGACGCAAATGGCGAGGCGCCTTTGTCGCGAAGGCTTCGCGGCCGTGCAAGAGGGAGAAATTGTCGGTGACCACGACGTCGCCTTCCCGCCACTCGTGTGCATAAAAGTTACTCGGTGAATAGAGAGCTTCGCGTAGACTTCGGTGAAATTCTGGAAGCTCTTCGGCGCTTACCCCCTTGAACTCGAGAGTCGGTGGATTGAGGAACTTTCCGAACCCTTCTCGGGGCGGTTCGTTATATCGAATGACCGGAAATCCTCGTACGGGATGGTTGTCGATAATCGGGGAAACCGTTTTGCTGTCGTAGAATTCCATTTTGCGTCGATAGAATCCGGTGACTTTGCTCCACAGATCGCGGTCGTGAGCGCTTGCTTGCTTAATTGCGAGCGTAGTGTCGGAAAAAGTCGTCCGCCCACCCTGGCCGGCGAGCGGTGCCTGAACACAGTGAAAGAGCTGAAATTCGGGAACTTGCGGACGATACATTCCGTCCCAATGCAAAGGGACATAATTGTTGTCGAAGATATGATCTTCTGGATTGTTGCGCTCGACGAGTTCAAGAACTTTTCCGAAAGGCCAGACGCTAATTTGACCCCACTGTTCACAATATTCCGCGAATTCCTCCGCAGCCGAAAAGGTACGGAATCCCCGTAATACGAGGAAACGTTCGCTCCAAAGGAGTTCCCGTAGAAGATTCACGTCGAGATCAAGGATGTCGCCATTCGGACACCGGGGCTCAAGCAGTAAACCGAAGGGTTCAATTGGTGTTTTTTTAGGTTCCATGGCTGGCGTCCTGAAGTTTGGAGAGTCCTTTTTCGTTCGTGAGTACGTAGTGGCTCGGGCGCCCATCCTGATAAACGAGCTGTCCGCCAAGTTCTTCCGCGAGGGTGCGCTTAAGAAGGATAAAGCGGTCGCCTACTTTGACGGCGACCCCGTGCCACGGGGTCATCCAGTGGTCCTGTTCGATGAGACGGATGCCGAGTTTTTTGTCTCCGCAGGTCTGCGGATGAATGGAGAGTCGGACCGCGTTCGGAAATCGTATTTCAACCAGATCTCCCCAGGCCTTGCTTCGTTGGATGACTTGGTAGGCTCGGATTCGGCAGTTCTTTTGAAGGGTGGTGCGGCTTTGCTTTTGGCCGGGGAAGGTCGCATCTTCGACTAGGAAGCGGGTGATTCCGCAATAGAGGCGGTGGGTTTCCTTATCGTCCATCGAGGAGTCTTCGCCTTTGCCGCGACTGACGGCGCTTCTAAGCGCTTCGGTAGCGTCGCCATGTTGATCCATCAGTTGGATACGCATCTCTTCAAAACTCATCCCGTTGTAGAGTTCATCGAGGTTGAAGGTGGACAACGAGTGCAGGCCAGACTCCGTGATGATCCGTGAGAGCTCGTCTTGGTAAGTGGTCACGTCTTCGTCGCGGATTCCGATCACGTCACTGAAAACTCGACCGTCCGAACACAGAATTACCCGTGCTCCAGGCGAGTAGTAGCGTTGAATGCGATCACAAAGCTGCTGAAGGAAGGCGAGCGCTCGCTTTTCAGCCATGTCCGGCAGCGGCCCTAGCACTTTATTCAAATTAGGGGACTTACCCGGAAACGCCGGTAAGACGAAGGTGACGGGTAGTCCGAGGGCGACCGCGGAGATCACTTTCGAAAGATGGGGCGCCAGGCACTTTGAGCAAATGGGATCAATGCAATCCGCCTTTGGACCGGAGAAGCGGCGAAATTGCATGACTTCGGCTAAAACGTTTTGAGCGATCGTCGACAGCGAAAGCAGCGACGGCGAATCGTCGGTCCCAGGATACGCGGGATACTCAAACTCCTCGTTAATCGATCTATCCGCGAACTTCAGCATAGTAGGTTCCCTTCTTCTGAAGGCAACCTATGGGTTATTTAAATATTAATATAATGAGTTATTAAATAAGACATCATAGCCATTTTTTATGATAGAGCTCGGGACATGTTAGCGACATCGACGGAAGTCGAATACTTCGTAGAAGTCTATCAAACGCGGCATATCTCAAAAGCGGCTATTCGTCTGGGAGTGACCCAACCTACGCTGACGTTAAGCCTTCAAAAGCTTGAGGAGAAGTTGGGAACGAAGTTATTT
>CAZAKW010000090.1:0-9370 GCA_964485835.1 uncultured Bacteriovoracaceae bacterium | reverse complement strand
TATGACCACGAATTGGCTTCCTGAACCGAGCCGAGCCGCAATAGGGGTGGATCTCATTTTCTGGTGGGAATGGCGACGAAGGTGCCTAGCCTTCGAATCGATCACCAAAGCTCTACAGGCAAGAGTTCGTTCGACCGGCAGGTAAGACAAAATTACGTGCGGGAATGACGCTCCAAGGGCCGATATTAAAGGTGTCCCAGTTTAGACGCTGGAAACCGGGGCACCCGTTGTTAACGGACTGCGGCCCGTCGACTTTTTTCCACATCAACATAAGGGCAATCGCTTCCCGAGGCCCTTGATAGTAGTCGATGCGAATCGGAAGGGGACGGTCGGTACGAATTTCAATGGGGGTGCTTGCCGATTGGCACTGGGACGCATGGTCGCCGTCATTATTGACAAGGGTTTCGAAAGTTCCGTCGCCGTTCGTATCCACGCTCACGCGCGAACCATCGTCCGAATGCACGGCTAAAACGTAGTGTCCGTTTTCGTTCGGGGTGGCGGCGATGAGGGAACTTTCCATCGCCAGCGAAAACCATTCGACCAAGGTTTCTCCCGAAGACGTTTTTAGTAGACCCACGTCGGAGGAGGAAAAACCGGAGGTCCAATATCTTGGTTCCACGTTCAACCGGTTTAAGAACACCTCAGTGGGAAAGGTATTCACGCCGGGGGCTCCGGGTTGATAATGGCTTAATCCACCGGGATACGTAAATCCAGGCTCCAAGACTTTCGCGGCAGGGATATAGGAAAGGCGCGCGACCAGACCGTGCTGGCCGGATAGAAAGTCTTCGCCATTTGAGAACGGATTACAAACCGACGGCGCCTGCGTGATTTGAAATGCGCTGAAAGAAGCTTCCGGAGTGCACGCCGTTAATCCAAAAAACGAAGCCATCCCTAAAACCGTAGAAAGGCGTCGAGAATTTTTGTTCATATCGAGTTATCCCCAAGCGGCCCCAGACTTTTACAGAACTCACTAACCGTAAATAACAGTGTTTATTGATAGATTAAAATAGTCAACTATTAAAGGACCTGAATCAATCTTTGTTTAGTGGCCCGTCTCCGACTGAACCGAATGGTGAGAGACGTGGAGCCGACGTAGGCCCACTTCTCATTGATCTCACCGCGGTCTTTCGATGATTTTCCGGAAACGCGGTGCGAGCGTACGATGCGACGGCGACGAGGCGCGAAACTGATGGAGTGAATCGCGCGGAATGCATCGAAAGGCCCTTCGGCGGTTCGCCAGGAAACGTGAACTATTTTTTGCTAGCCGCATTCGCCAGCGGCGCTAGGGCTTTCCACTCAATATTTTGGCTTCTTCTCCCGAGAGGGTAGGGAGACCGTTTCGCTTACATTTGGAGAGGATACCGATGCCTAGAGACTATTGTGCCCCAGAACGTTTTCGATTCGTAGGCTTTCTGTGCCTGCTTTTTTCGTTCTCGAGCTCGGTCGGCGCTAATGTCGTGCCGACGGAATGCGGCCTCAATCTTCAGCCCGAAGATAAAATTCGCTGGTTTAAAAAGCGCGCCGTCGATTTGCGCGCGGGGGCAAAGTTTACTCCCGAGGCCGAAAAATTTTTCGTCGATCAGCGAGCGAAATTTCGCACGCATATCCTGAAACTAAACCGGAACCTCGTCGAAATGGAGAATGCGGCAAAACGAAACGCCCAAGCGATGATGTTGGAAACTTTCGCGTATTTTTACGGCCCCCCGGGCGCCGCAAAGTCCTATCTGGCGGACGAGTTTCTTTCGACTCCAGTCGAGCAATTTTCGGGGAAAGAAGTAGAAAGCTATTTTCGTCTGCAGTTTAACGAGAATCTCTCGGATGTGCCGTTGCGGGGATACCGTAACAACGAAGGTGAGCTTTTTACGAAGGAAACCGTTCTGAGTTCAAAATACGCGAAATTCGACGAAATCGATAAGGCTTCTCCCGTCGCGGTGGCGGCTTTGCTCGACCTGTTAAATATGGGCGAACGCGTGGCCCAGCATGGAACGGAAACCATACGTGCCGAACTTCGAGCCGGGGCGATTACGAGCAATATGACGATCTATGAGTTTTTGGATATGTTTCAGGCCCAGCTTCGGGAACCGACCGCGAAGGCGTTTTTGGATCGGAATCCATTCAAAGTCTATTTCCATAACTACGCGGTGAACGATAAACGGGTGATCGATTTATTAAAGATCGGAGCGAAGCGCTCGGAAGCCTCCGCCGAAGAACTCTTGATGGGGTTTTTCAATCCGGAACGTGCGCAGAAAGCGGCCAAGAACGCCATCGACTATTCCTGGTTCGGAGCGCTTGCGAAGCGACTCTTCGTGACGGACGACGACACCTTGGGCGTTTACGCGAATATCCTTACTCGGATGCGCGAGGAGTTTAACGGCCGGCGCTTATCAACCCAGCGGACGACTTTGGAAGAAAGTGGGCGGACTTCGGGTGGATACGAACCGCCGACCATTCTCAGTTCGAGAAATGCCATGAATCTCTCCCGAGACGTGGTTTCGGCCTCGATCCTTTACGACCTTCTCATTTTACCGGAAGACGTTCTCCCGAGCAGTTCGCTTGTTCTGATGCTCGAAAGAGGCATCCGGATCTCTCCGGAATCCGCTTGGCGGTTGCAAGACTTTCTCCTGAACACGACGCCGGCCTCGGTGAAGCTTGGTTTAGACCAGGACGAATTGAAGTTGATGTATGGCGACGAGCTGACTCTGGTTCGAAAATCGGTGTCCGACGTAAAGGAGGAGCGATTGATCGATGACTTTATGGGCGATCAAGAACGGTTTGCGAGCGTTTACCGCGAGGAATTGACCAAATATATGGAAGCCAATAAGTCAGCGGCAGTCATAGAATCCGACATTTTCGACCTATTGGGCGGCGGTGGTCCTCGCGATAAGAAAATCAAGAATATTGAAGAGTGGTTGATGCAGGTACAAGACTAGCCAAATTCGACTCTCGATTCGGAGTTTTTGAATGAAAAGATCCCTCCTTCTCATCACGCTGCTCCCGCTGCTTCAGGGAGCTCACGTCGGTTCGGCATGGGCGCGAGAGAACGGGGCTTCACCGAATTTCGAAGCCTGTCGCGGGCTCCTTAATCCCCTTTCCGAGGGGTTAAGGGACACCTTGGTTGCCCGTCTTGGTTTTAAGAACGATCCGTTCCGGTTCAAAGCGTCGGAAGACTACGCAGAGATTTGGGTCGGATTAAAGGAGAGTTTCCCTCTTCTCGACGACACTCTCACCGAGCTCGACTCGGTTCTTCGGAAGCGAAAGACCGCGAACGCGGATCTTGAAGAGGAGGTGCTCGAAGCGGTTCAGCGAGTTCTGAAGGAAGCCGATCCGGACGATCAGGAAATGCAGGGCGCCCTCATCGCGCTCGACAACCTTTCCGTGGCCAGACAGCATGCGCAGGCGCTCGAGGATGCACGGGAAGCGAAAGCCAATCCTAAGGCTGAAGACAAGAAAAAGCCGGAAAAACCAAAAAAAGGCGATGAATGAGAGGAGAGCCCCGAGCAGGAGTTTCCGGATGCCAATAAGAAGTACAAGGCCCATACCAAGGATTTTCCGGACGGCGAGGGTGGGGGAAAACCGCCCAAAAAGGTATCGATCGCCACTGTGAACGAGCCGGGCGTCGTTTATTTTAAATCTGGAACATATTCGGTCGTCGATGGGAAGACCGGTACCTGGATGATGGCGCCGGTCACACAGACAGGTTCCGGGAAGTTACCAAAGTCCTATAGTGATTATCGAGCTCTGAAACTGAGGCCCTTCTCGAAGAAGGGCGAAACGCTCCCCGTACTCTTGCCAGAGGGCTACGTGGCCGTTCCCAAAACCGAAGGGAACAGCGAAGTCTGGATGGACGAAACGGGTAATTACCTATTTCGGACCGACCAAGACGAATTTGAAATTCAACTCATCCCCCAGAAGGCGAAGGCAAAGCCTTTGACCCCGCTTGAAAAATCCTACTACCTTCAGTCAAGCGGAATCAGTCTTTCGGAATGGCCGATGCCGATGCAGATGATGGTGCGAAAAATCAAGGAAATGATCGCTACGCGCGAAATCAGTCCCCAGCGCCAGAGTCAATCGGTCGCCGAACTTTTGAGCGCTTTCATCCGTAAAGAGTACCTCTATGCGATGGACAAAGTCGAAAGCGAGGGGGGCATCGCTATGGCCCACCACGGCGCCTTCCAGTGCGACGGGGCTGCGACGATCCTCACGACGGTGTTGCGTGAGGAGTTTGGTATCCCCACCCGTATTTGCGGTGGATTTCAAGGGTCACGGCATCCTTCGATGCGTGGCCACAGTCACGTCGTCACTCCCGCCATCGGGCACGCCTGGGTGGAGATTTCCGATGAAAACGGTGTTTGGCAGACGCTAGATCCCACGCCGACTAAAAAAACTCGCCCCGAGAAAAAAGGGGATAGCGATAAAGACGACTGGCAAAACAACCACAAAGAACAGGAGGAACAAGAGGACAGTTCCGACGGTGACGCGGGGGCCGGTAAAGGTTCGGGTAAGGAGTCGTCCGAGAAAACCCTCGGAGAGGTCGTTGAGGAATTCAAGCAAAAGAAGGCGGAAGAAGCCCGAAAATCGTCCGATGCGTCCTCTTCGGGCGGAGACGGAAAAGGATCCAAAGAAGGTAAGGCCAAAGAGAGTGAAGAAGCCGGGAAGAAAGAGGAGACCCCTGACGAGATCCAGCGTCGTGCAGAGGGAGTGATCCCGGCGTCCAAACTCGATCAAGTGCTCAAACAACTGAAAGAAGGGAATCCTCTCGTTGGAAGTTACTCAAAGCAATTTCTAGAGTGGGCTTTTGACCCGATTCTATCCGTTTCTGAGAAACTGGAAAGAATGTCGGCTCTACGCAGCGTTGTCCGCTCCTCGGATGCTGCGATGAGTACACGACTGGCGCATCTGCTTCCGCTTCTGGACGAAGGAAAGAGTCTGTTCGTAAAGGAACGTCCGAACTTTAAGTCCTGGCTTGCGCAAATAGCGACCAACGCTCCAAAAGGCTCGGTGAATAAGCTTGCCGAAGAACTCACCCGTTTAAAAACGCAACTGGAGTTCACCCTCCGATTTTTACGCGACAACAAGGATAAAGCCTATTGGCTGGATGAGCTCTCGCGGATCAATCGCGTTTTGAGCGGCTTAACCCAGGTTCGTCATAAAGATTCCCGAGCCATCCAGATTGCAAGGGAGCTTTACGCAAACCTTCCGGGTGATATTTCGAAAAAGGTCTTGCGCGACCGCTTTGGACTCAAAGGGGAGCTCGGGGTCGATCCGGCTACGGCATCCCTCGCGAAGGAAATAGTATCCGGTCATCTCGACGATTTTCGAATGATGTCGATCCTGGGCCCGCATACGGAATTTTTGACGGATCCTATTCCACGATCCGCTTATTCTAAACTTCGCACCTGGCAACGCTCAAGGCAGCTCCAGGAAGTGCCGGAAACCATGCTATCCACGGACCCACGGGATAAAGATAAGTGGATCAATTTTGCGCCTCACTTGTCTCGGGAGGAAGCCTTCCGTCGCGGGCAAGTCGGCATTTCCACCCGACGAAGGAGCGTGACGGTGCCGGGAGGGAGAGAGGATACGGATCCGGAGAAGGCGACCGTGATCTTATTCGATACCAGCGGGTCGATGCAAGGGGCGCGGGCGGAATTCATGACGAACTACCTCGGTGCGTTCGTCGATCGCGCGCTTTCGGATGTGGGAAGAGACGGGAAGGCTCGGCATCGCGTCTATCTTGCTGGATTTGGCGAGCAAGTGCACACGAAAATTGAAGTGACGTCACGTGAAGAGGCGGAACGTTTTTTAAGGACGCTTAAAGAAGACACGGGAAATACGGGTAGTGGCACCGACATACAGAAGGCATTGATTGACGGAGGAGCCGCTTTAATCGAGGAGGCGAATCAGACGGGCAAGAAGGCGTTGGCGCGTGCGAACGTGATTCTGTTCAGCGACGGTGGAAGTGAAGTCGATATCGCGTTGATCAAAAACGAGTTCGATCGTGTAAAGAGTAAAAAGACCCAGCTTATGCTTGGTTTCGCGGCCATTGGCGATACGAACGCGCAGCTGATGGATCTTGCGAACGAAAGCGGAAGCCTGGGTGCGGATCGATCGATGTATATCGAATGGCTCGATAACGACATTGCGAACGTCAATGAAAAAATAAAAATGAGCCCGGAGCCGGTAAACGATTTCTTTACGGCGAGCGCTTATGCGGAGTTGCCGTCCGCCCTGCGCTTGGAAATTTCACGACTGGGGAGCGGCACGCTGCCACGTCGTCCGAATCGACACTCGTTTCCTTATGTCGAGAGATTGAAGTCGAAAATCGAGAATTCCCGCCGTAACGCGCAACCCGCGAAGGACCAAAAACCGGTCTACCTGCTTGAGGGCTTTCGATACGCGATTCTGGATGTGCAAAAACTTTTAGACGCGAACGGGCAGATTGAGTTTCTAGAGAACGTCCTCGAGGAGAATCACTCTTTGATTTTGAATTCGTCCGTGCCTTTCTCGCAGGAAGAACTCGGAATCTGGGTAAATATTCTTAAGCAGACGGGCATTTAGGAAAGGTCGGTATCATGCGCGTCGGGGATTTTTCAAAGGCTGCTTGTTCCAAAAAAATCCTGACTCTTTTTCCGATTCTATTCGCTTTCGTCGTTCTAATCCTTGACCGCGCGGAGGCGGGTAATCCTTCGTTTCTTTGCCCCCTATTTCTTTCGTCTTCAGGATCGGTCTCGGACCGATTAAGTGATGCTTACATTAGAGCATTTGAAGAGCTTCGAAACGTTTTAGGCGAGGAAGCCTTTGCGCTTCATCTAGAACGGGTACTTGCTTCGAACGCTTCCTTTTACAAGGCCCCGAAAGGCGAAGAACGGCATCCGGCCTCTAAGCTTCTGGCGCAGATCGGAGAGGCGACGAAGAAGAACGCGTTTCCCGGCGGTGAGCGGCTTGATGTGACCGCGCACCACGAAACGATTCGGAGTCGGTTAAAGGAGTTACAAGCGAAAGCGTCGCAAGCGGATCGAATTGTCCGGGAAACAGTCCAGCAAACCGAAGAAGTTCGCCTGCCCAAGCGAGCACTCGAGGGGCACACCGATATCGTCTTTTCCGCTCAATTTAGCCCGGATGGGACGTCCATTGTGACGACCTCAAAGGACGGCACGGCGATTATCTGGGACATGGAGAGTGGGAAGAAAAAGTCCATTCTCAAGGCCGATGCCGGTACGGTCTTTTCAGGTCTGTACAGTCCGGACGGAAAGTGGATCGTAACGGGGACGATGGATCGAAAGGCGATCATATGGGACGTGGCGAACGGCGAACAAAAGCTTGTTCTAACGGGGCACCACGGCAGTGTGATTTTTGCGCAGTTTAGTCCGGACGGAAAATGGGTAGTGACGGCGGGATCCGACAATAGAGCCATTGTTTGGGATACGGCAAGCGGAGAGCAAAAGGTGGTTCTTGCGGGCCACTCAAATCGGGTTTTTTCAGCGCATTTTAGCCCCGATGGAAAATCGATTGTGACCGCGTCGGACGACAAAACGGCGATGATTTGGGATGCCGACAGTGGAAAGCGAAAGACCGTTCTTGGGGGGCACGGCGCGACGGTTCGTTTCGCAAAGTTTAGCCCAGATGGGTTGAGTATTATCACGGCGTCGTGGGATAAGTCGGCGATTATGTGGGACGTGGCAAGCGGGCGGTATAGAAACGTTATTGGCGGGCATACGGATTCGGTCAATTCTGCAGAGTTTAGTCCGGACGGGAAGGGGGCGGTGACGGCGTCAGGAGATAAGGCGTTCGTCTGGGACGTGGCAAGCGGAGAAAAAAAGGCAATTCTTAAAGGGCATACGAATTCTCTGTGGTCCGCGGCATTCAGTCCGGACGGGAAGTGGGTGGTGACGGCGTCGTACGACGGGAAAGCGATCCTTTGGGATCTTGAAATGATCCTGGCGGAGGGGATTAAATGATCCTCTTCCTTTTGAAGCGCCCAAGTCTTAGCAACATCGTTTGGGTCCGATTACCATTAGTGATTCTTTTTGCCTCAGCTTCGCAAGCCGCGACGCCTGGAGGTCTTTGCCCGATTTATCTTTCCCCAGTGCGATCCGTTTCGGATCGACTTAGCGAGGCTTACCTTAAAACGCTTGGGGAACTTCGAAGTGCGATTGGGGAGGAAGCTTTTGCGCTTCATCTTGATCGGATCCTTGCTTCCGGGGCTGATTTTTACAAAGCCCCGAGCGGAGAAGAGCACCGTCCGGCCGCCAGGCTCCTGGAACAGATCGGAGTGGCGACGAGAAGGAACCAATTTTCTGGAGGGGATCACCTCGATCTCGCCTCCCATCACGAGGCGATTCGAAGCCAGTTAGTGGAACTGCAAGCTAAAGCATCGCAGGCGAAGCGAATCATCCAGGAAACGGTTAAGAAAACCGAAGACGTGCGCAAGGCCAGGCGAATACTTAGGCATCCAGTTCAGGTCAATTCTGCGCAATTTAGTCCGGATGGAAAGACTCTCCTAACGGCGGGATTTGATGGCCGTGCGAGTGTATGGGATGTTGCGAGTGGGAAGCTGCTGTTTGTCCTCAAGGGACATAGGGTTTCGGTCGAGTCTGCGCGTTTTAGCCCCGACGGGAAGAAAGTGGTGACCGCATCGAACGACGAGACGGCGATCATTTGGGACTTAGCGAGTGGCGACAAGAGAGAGTTGACGGGGCACTCAGCCGCAGTGCTCTCCGCTGATTTTAGCTCGGATGGAAAGCGGGTCCTAACGGCATCGTACGACGAGGCGATTATTTGGGATGCGGCGAGCGGAGAACAGCTCTTCGTTCTGAAGGGGCATCGAGAGTTTCTGACCTTTGCGCAGTTTAGTTCCGACGGGAAAAGCGCCGTGACCGCTTCGGACGACAAGACAGCAATTATTTGGAATGCGGTAACGGGTAAGCAGAGGATCGTTTTGAGCGAGCATTCATATGCGGTTACGTCTGCGCATTTTAGTCCGGACGGAAAACGCGTCGTGACGACGTCGAACGACGAAAGGGCGTTCATTTGGGACGCCGAGAGCGGGCAGTCGATATTCGCGTTCATTGGGCATGAGGGCGCGGTTCTGTCTGCAAGCTTCAGTCTGGATGGAAAATGGGTTCTCTCGGTTGGAGACGACGGGAAAGCGATCGTTTGGGATGCGGGGACCGGTGAGCAAAGGGTCGTTATTCACGAAGATAAAGGGTCGCTCCTGTCAGCAGAATTTAGTCCGGATGGAAAGTCAGTCGTAACGAGTTCAAGGAATAAGAACGCTACTATTTGGGATCTTGAAATGGTCATGGCTGGGATTTTCGAATGATTCGCCATCTTTTGAAACGCTCCAATCTTCGCACCATCGTTGGGATCCATT
>CAZAKW010000089.1:0-9394 GCA_964485835.1 uncultured Bacteriovoracaceae bacterium | reverse complement strand
CGATTCGGGCTTCAATAGTTTCCGCGACAAAGTACGCGAATTTCAGGGAGTCGAGACCGCGAAGGCCCCGACGGGATTCAAGGGAAAGCTCCGCGATTACCAACGCGAAGGCCTCACGTGGCTTGGATTCCTGGAAGAATTCGAAACGGGCGGAATTCTCGCCGACGACATGGGTTTGGGTAAAACGATCCAGATTCTCGCGTTTCTGTTGGGTCGCTCCAAGAAACAGAAAATGCCGAGCATCGTTGTCGCTCCGAAAAGTTTGACGTTTAACTGGATCGACGAAGCAGCGAAGTTCGCACCGAGCTTGAAGGTCGTCCGGTTCGCGGGCGCGGGACGAACGGATAAATTAAAGGAACTTCAAGAAGCGGATCTCGTCGTGACGACCTACGGGACGTTGCGAACGGATATCGATCGCCTCCGCGAAATCGAATTCGACGTTGCGATCATCGACGAAGCCCAAGCGATCAAAAACAAACAGGCCCAGTCCTCGGTCGCGGTGAAACAAATCCACGCGCGCCATCGTCTGGCTCTCACGGGTACGCCGATCGAAAACTCCCTGAACGATTTGCTTTCGATTCTTGAATTCACGAATCCCGGGCTCCTTTCCCTCTCCCAGCAAAAAGAACTCGCGGCGGGCACCCAAGAAGTGCTGACCCGGATGTTGAAGCCCTTCCTGCTGCGACGGACGAAAGAAAAAGTGCTCACCGAGCTGCCTGACAAGTCCGAGCAAGTTCTGTTCTGCGAGATGAACACGGCCGAACGACAGTTTTACAATGCGATCCGGGACAAGTACCGCGCGTCGATTGAGCAAAAAATCGAGGCCGGCGGCATCGGAAAATCGAAACTCCACGTTTTGGAAGCCCTTCTGCGACTCCGCCAAGCGGCTTGCCATGCCGGCTTGATCGATCCGAAACTCAAAGGCGAGCCGAGCGCAAAACTCCAGCTTCTCTTGAACCACGTCCAGGAAGTGATCCAAGAAGGCCACAAAGTCCTGATCTTTTCGCAGTTCACGAGCCTGCTCGCGCTCGTGCGCACGCTCTTTGACAGCGAAGGAATCACGTACGAATACCTCGACGGACAAACCGACGACCGTAAGACTCCGGTGGAACGCTTCCAAACCGATAAATCGATCTCTGCTTTCTTGATCAGCTTAAAAGCCGGCGGTACCGGGCTGAACCTGACCGCGGCTGACTACGTCTTTATCCTCGATCCGTGGTGGAATCCTGCCGTCGAAGCGCAGGCCATCGGACGGGCGCATCGGATGGGACAGAACCAAAAAGTGTTCGCTTACCGGATGATTGCCAAGGGCACGGTTGAGGAAAAAATCCTCGAACTTCAAGAGACCAAACGAGACCTGGCCGAATCGATCATTTCCGAAGATCAGGACTTCTTGAAGAAACTCTCGAAAGACGACCTCCAGCTGCTTCTGACTTAAGCCCCCGGGCTAAAAGTAAAGCAGCGTGAGGTACGAAGTCATCACCGAGATGAGCATCGTCAGCGGGAGTCCGATCTTAAAGAAGTCCGCAAACCGATACCCTCCCGGACTGAGGATAAGCAAATTCCCGTGGTGTCCGATCGGTGTGAGGAAAGAAGCGATGGCTCCGATCGTCACGGTTACCACGGCCGCGGTTGGCGAAATATCAGCGCCCTTGGCGAACGCAAGTGCGATCGGTGCGAGGAGCACCACCGTCGCCGCGTCGGATAAGACCTGGGTAAGAAGGCCCGCTAGCCAGAAGAAAACCAACAGCACGTAAAACGGCGTCCACCCCTCGGTCCAGTGCAAGGCGAAGTTCGCCAAGAGTTCGTCCGTCCCGGTTTTTTCCATCGCGATGCCCAAGGGGATCATTCCGGAAATCATCACGTAGATCTTGGTCTCGATCGAATCGTAAGCGTCGCCGATGGAAACGCAATTAAAGAGGATCATCGCGATCGCCCCCGCCACGAAAGCGACGTAAGCAGGCAGCCAACCGAGCGCGGCGGCGGAAACCGAAGCAACCATGATTCCGGCGGCCAATGGGATTTTAATCCTCCGTTTCGGTCGGCCTTTAAACGGCATAAAAAGCAAAAAAGAACGATTGCGGGTTAACTTCTCCAGATTCTCGGGCGGCCCCCAAAGCACGATCAAATCTCCCTCGCGCAACACCGTTTCCGAGATTTTATCGCAGATCCAGCCGGTTTTTCTCCACATCCCGATCGCAACGACACCGTAGGTCTGAAAAAATCGAACCTCGCCCAAAGTCTTGCCGATCAGCGGCGCACGAGGAGCGATCACGGTTTTCAGGACTTGGTTGCCCTCGTGGGAAAGCGACGTCACTCCCTCGGAAATCAAGTTGCCGAATCGCTTCACCGAACGAATCGCGATCCCGAGCGGCTCGTCGATCGACATCAGTTCGTCCGAAGTGATGTTCACGACGAAAATATCCGCTTCTTCGAGGAACTCGTTTTCGCCTGGAGTTTCGTTCTCTCCGCCGTTTTTTCGGGCGCGAAGCCAAGTGCGGATCTCAAAGCGCTTGAGGTTTTCGGCCTTGAATTCGGCGTAAGTCTTTCCGATCCATTTACTTTCGGCCGGCAGGGTAAGCTCGGTGACGACTCCTGGAACCTGGAACCGACTTTCGTCGTCGCCGTGCTTGCCGGAAATTCGTGGCAAGGCCCACTTCAATAGAACGATCAGCGCGAAGCTTGCGCCGACCAGAGGAAATCCGAGACGAGTCGGCCCGAAAAGACCGAGATTGGGTTGTCCACCCCGCATGAGAATCTGGTTGGCGAGCAGAAAGGCCGGCGCCCCGATCAAGGTAAGCGTCGTGCCGAGCGAGGCCGCGGTTGCCATCGGGATCAACATGCGGGATGCGTGGATGTTTTTTTCCTTACAGATTTTCATCACGATCGGCAGCATCATCGCCGTGATCATCAAATGGTGGGTAAACGCCGAAAGCGCCGCGACTGCGGTCATCACCACAATATTCGCTCGGGTTTCGCTCGCACCGGCCAACCTTCCGACAGCTTGACCAATCAGATCGGTGACACCCGTACTGGACAGTCCGGCCGAGAGAACGAAAACCGCGGCCACGATGATCGCCGGTTCCGAGGAGAAACCCGAAAAGGCTGCGTTTTCGTCGATCAGCTTCGTGACGGTCAACGCGAGGATCACGAGAATCGCGACGATATCGATCCGAACCCATTCGGTGATGAAAAGGACGATCGCGATGCCAGAAATCGTTAAAAAGATAGCCTGTTCAAGCGTCATGCCTCAGTCCTATCCGAACCCTTAAAACTCCGCCACGGAATGCATCGAATTTCGTCCCGATCGCGGCCCTAGTACTGCGAGCGTCTCGAAATGTTCCGTGTGTGGGAAAAAATCATAGGGCTGGAGCGTTTCGACTTCGTAGCCGGCTTCCTCGAGGCTTCGTAGATCGCGAGCCAAGCTCGACGCACTACAAGACAGATAGACGATCTTCCGCGCCGGGTCGGCCCGGAGAAGTTCGACGAGCTGGGCAATCGCTTCGCTAGAAAGCCCCGAGCGGGGTGGATTGATATAAAGCGAGTACGCACCTTTGATCAGGCTTCGAACCCGCGGGTCTCGAAGTCGCTGCTCGACCGTTCCGGCGAAAGCGGTCGTTTTTTCCGGGCGCCGCAGATTCGCCGCGATGGCCGCGTCTTGGGACGTTTCAATTCCAAGCCACGCCACGGATTCTGGTAATCGTGGCGCCAGGTCCCCGGTACCGCAGTAGAGGTCCACGACAAGAGACGGAGATACGCTTAACAGCGCATCGACGGCGCGAGCCCGCGCCTGCTCAAGCAAAGATTGGGCGATTTGGCGAAAGGCCCGAATCGGATGGATCGGTTCGTCGCTAGCCGAAGCGCCCACGAGAAGCCGAATTTCGCCCCGCCCGAAAACGGTTCGCCCTACCTGAGGATTACGATGAACCCAAACTTGGTTAATCGGGGAAACTAAGATTTTTTCCCACGGAAATCGGCCTAGGATTTCGGATCGGTCGACTTTGGTTACGACCACCAGATGGGGGGCACCAAACCAAATGCCTTGAACCGTCTCGGAGAAAAGCTCCATGGCGTTTTCGGAAAAAAATTCAAGCAGGCGCACCGAGGTTTCACGAATCGCGGGGAGGTGGATCGGACACCCATCCCAGCTGACGAATTCCTTCTCCCACCGCGTGGGACCCCGAACCGCCCGAAACATCCCCAAAGCTGGCCGACCATCGACGATTTCCGCCCGCATCCAGCTTTTCGCTCGATATCCGATGCGTTCAACTTTGGGTGCGGGCACGATGCGGCCTAAGCAGTCTTTCCACGTCGCTAAACACGAATCGGCCCAAGCCTGTTTGCGTTCAAGCTGCGCGGGGTAAGGGATTTCACGGTAATGACAAACACGGCATACCGGGTTGCATCCGGGTTCCGCCGCAAGGGTCGACATCCACCGAAGCTTATGCGACGGCGATCAACGAGCCAAGCCCAAGGACCAAACTCCATGCGATCGAAATCATCCACACGCCGGAGAGGGAGATGAGAATCAGGGAATGAGAAACCGAAGCGGAAGTCGACTTTGCCTTTTTCATTGAGTTGCTCCTTTGAAGAGGCCGGCTCGTTTGATGAACCCGGCACTTATCATTAGAAAGAGCAACCGCCGGGCCAGCCTAGAACCCGTGTAAAACTGCGTAGAACCCACAATCCCGCATTTCCACCGTGGCGTGACACAGGGCAATGCCGCGCTCCTGTGTCCAGAGAGCGGCACTCTACTTCTTGAAATTCCGATCGTCGGACCAATTAATGCTCTCGATTCTGCGCGCGAGTTCCACGTCTTTTACGGTCACCCCGCCGGCGTCATGGGTCGTGAGCTGAATCTCAACCTGATTATAAACATTCGACCACTCCGGATGATGGCTAAGCGCCTCTGCTTCAAACGCGATTCGAGTCATGAAAGAAAACGCTTCCGGAAACGTTTCAAAGACGAGCTTTCGCTCAAGTTTGCTTTCGGAATTCAGCTCCCAGCCCGGAAGTTCCACTAGGGCTTCACGGATTTCGTTCTCGGACATAAGATTCGGTTTAGTCATAGCCCCATGTAAGCCCAGTTCGCTCTCCGGGTCAAAAAGAAGCCCCCGTGTGCTAAGAAACGAACGTGCCCACTTTACCCCTCTCCCTAGACCAAGATTTGCTCATCCAGCGAATCCTCGCCCGAGAACGCGAGCTCCGGACACACCTCACTCAGCTCGAACAAAGTCTCCAGAACTTCGAAGAAGTCGAGCGGCGGACGTACGAGAGCTGGCTGCGCCTGGAATTCGGGCCGAAATACGCCGATTTGGAATCCATATACGAAGAGATTCGCGTTCGGAAGATCCTCGCCCAGCGCGTACAAGAACTCGTGGAGTCGCGGGGATTCCATCCTCGCGAAGCCCTTTACGTCGCGACTTCCGCCACCGACCCGGCCGAGGTTGCAGACGAGGAGTTCACTTCAAGACGAAGAGCGAAACAAGAAGCGAAACGAGCGAGTCGAAGAGAAGCACGCCGCGAACGGATCAACGAAAAGGCGACGCCCTCTCCATTCGTCGCGAAAACCCGGGAACATCTGGTGTCGATCTATCGGCGGGTTGCCCGGAAGCTCCACCCGGACTCCCCGCTCGCTTCAAAGGAAATCTCACCGCAAAAAGCGCTCGGTCTCTGGCACGACGTCCAGTTCGCCTATCAAGCTGGAAACTACGAACGCCTGCTTGCGATCGCGGTATGGCTTGAATCGCAAGGGGGTCCCCGTCTCGAGCCGCAAGCAGGCCCTGGAACTCAAAGCTTTTCCGAACGCCTTTCACGAATTCGCTCGTTGGAAAAATCGTGCTTGAAACCGGAACGCCGGATGGAGGAACTCCGTTCCCATCCCGCCTGGGAATTCTCCTCGCTCGGAGGAGCTTTGCGAAAGAAGCTTCGAAAAAAAATCGCTCGCGACGTCGAGGAGGAATTCTCCCATGCCAACGACGTTCTAACGGCGCTTGAAGACCTGATCGCTTCGATCGGGCCGCCTCGCCAACCGAAAATCCGCCGATAAAGGATCCGGAAAATGGGGTGGGGCATTTTCGTCCGAAAGCCCCAGGTCGCCCTCGACACGCGGAATTTTCGGGCCGCCAACCCAGTCCGAGGATGGGTATCGCGTCGGAGTCTACGGCCCCCGCTTTGCAATACTTCCTCTCACAAAGGACACGTATGAAAATCTCTACCCCGACCGCGATCCACACCGTGGACCAACTTTTAACGAATTATATCCTCCGGACGCCGATGATCTCGGACGTCTATTTACAGAACTGCGCACGCTATTTTGATCTCGAAGCCATGTACCGGCCAAAGCCACCGGTCAGAAAGCCCGCGCCTCGGGCCCAAAAACCGTCTCGACCGAGAACCAAGCGCATCGACCGTTCCGCGACGAATTAGGGGACTCCAGTCCAACGGCTCCAAAGTGGGAGCCCTCCGCGATCCTTCCCTCGAAATTTCGGCGGGTTCGCGGTATGACTAGTGGCATGGAAAAACTTGATCGGATTCGGGTCGCATCACTCCAGTATTACATTCGTCCCGTCGAAAGTTTTGAACAATTCCAAGACCAGGTCGAAGGATTGGTCGAGACGGCCGCCGACTATAAATGCCACATGGTCGTTTTTCCCGAATACTTCACCACCCAGCTTTTGATGCTTGGAAATTACAAGCGGTCGATCAGCGAGCAGGTTCGCGACCTCTGCAAACTCGCGCCGCGTTTCGTCGCCTTTATGACGGAAATGGCGGAACGCCACAAACTTTACATCGTCGGCGGGACGATACCCGTGGTCGATACGAAATCGGGACGGGTGAGAAACCGATGCTATTTCTTTAGTCCTGACGGAGACGTCGGATTCCAAGACAAAATGCATATGACCCGCTTCGAGAAAGAGGAGTGGTTTATTGAACCGGGATCACGTTTGAAAATTTTCGATACCGACTTCGGAAAGATGGCGATTACGATCTGCTACGACGTGGAATTTCCAGAAATCGCGCGTACCGCGGCACGCGCCGGCGCGACCGTCCTGATCGCTCCGAGCTGTACGGACGATCGGCAGGGGTTTCTTCGCGTTCGGTACTGCGCCCAGGCGCGCGCGATTGAAAACCAAATGTTCGTGATCCATTCCTCCACGGTCGGTTCCCTGCCGATGGTCCCCGCCGTCTCTCTTAACTATGGACAGGCCTCGATTCTGACTCCGAGTGATTTCGCGTTCTCACGCGACGGCATTCTGGCGGAAGGCATCCCGAATCAGGAAACGATGGTGATCGGGGAACTGAATCTGAAATTGATCACCGAACAGCGCGATAACGGAACGGTTCTTCCCCTCTTGGACAGCCAAAAGACTTCCGAGCTTTTGATGGACGTCGATCTGGTCAGCGTGACCCCCGCCGAGGAACGTTACTTGGTTCGCCCGACGGAGGAAAAAGACTTCGATTCGATCATCGCCCTTTGCGAAGCCGTATATCCAGAGAGCCCTTCTTGGCATCACGTCCAGCTTAAATCGCATCGCGAGATGTTCCCTGAGGGCCAAATGGTCGTCGTCGAGAGGAGCACCGACCATGTGATTGGTTTCGCCGCTTCGTTGATCATCGATCGGGATAATTACGACTGGGGAACCCCGAGGCGAATCTTCACCGACAACGGCATGTTCACCAAACACGATCCTGAAAACGGAAAAACACTTTACGGCGCCGAAGTCATGGTCCATCCCGACTTCCAAGGCACGGGTGCCGGGACTGAACTTTATCGCGCGCGTGAAGCGCTGGTAAAATCCCTTAAATTAAGGCGTATTCGCGCCGGCGCGCGCCTTCGTGGGTACCATCTCCAAAACGAAAAGATGAGCGCGGAAGAATACGTCCGCGCCGTGGAGCAGAAGAAAATCTGGGATCCGACCTTGAGCTTCCAGTTGAATCGCGGTTTTAACGTGGTCCGCGTCGTGTCCGACTATCTTCGCCACGATCCCGAAAGCCGAGGATTCGCCGCGATTATTGAGTGGCCGAATCCAGAAGTGCCGGCTTGACGAGAGTCGAGCTCTCATAAGTACGTTGCGCGATCGCACGATACGAGAATCCTAGTACTAAGAGCAGAATCAAAAAATTCACGCCTGCGAAGGTAGCCCTCAATCTCAGATCACGGTGGATCGCGATCGGCGCTCGGTAATGGTTTCCTGTCCCCAGAACGATGAACACAAGCAGGGCGCCGTGCAGAAGAGTATGCCCCACGACTTCCGTCTTACCGAAAAAGGCCGTGGTGGTGAAAAAAGTCAGAGTGATCGTCATCGCAAGCGGCCGACTGAGCAGGCCGATCAGCAAGAGGTAACCCAAGCTGAATTCGACGAAAGCGCAGGCGAGCAGAAAGAACGTTGGCGCCAGGCCCATTGTCAATGCCGGGGCCTGTTCGAGGACCTGCAGTCCCCAGCCGGGATAGAAAATTTTCTCAAGCGCCGCCCAACAAAGCGAAAATCCCAATCCGATAAAGAGCGCCGGCACGCGCGTGGCACGAACCGAACCATTGGCTGCCTCCGACACGAGAAAAAAGATGCCGATTCCGAGATACACCAGGTAATCCAAGAGATGGAAAAACCCGTATTGGGTCATGGCGTAAGCATACAAACCGATCATCCCGGCGCCGGCAAAAGGCGTCGTTTTCCGACCCAGCAGCAGTAACGCAAGACCGAACTGATACCATCCGGCGGCTTGAGAAGTGATTTTCAGTTCCGGCGCGACCATCGAATCGGCTTGCCATGCGAGCAAGAGAGAGGCGCCGGTAAAGATTCGCAGAATCACCGTCGCTTTTGTGGAATGGGCTTCCAAGCGGCGGTTTAAGTCGCGAAACGCCGCCCAATTTTCGAGCCACCGATCGGCGATTGAAAACGCGATGATGGTCACCACGGATAGTGCGAGCAAGCCCCAAAAACTTGGATGATCCAGGCTGGAAAAAGAAACCGGAGGCTGATCGTACCGAAAGTCGCTGAACCACTTTACATGCGCCTGGGCGAACGTCGGAATAAAAAGTGCTGCGGCGATCAATGTGTTCCAAAGTCTCATTTTCAACCTAACCTTTTAAGTCACGCGTTTCTGCGTGAATAAAATGGACCGACGAGTGCCATTCGAGCCTCGCCGAATATAGGTTTAACCTCGTTCCGAAAGCTTTCCCAATGCATTATCGATCGATCGATGCATCTTCCCCGAGGCTAGGCGCACTGCTTGTCCGACGCTCTCCGCGTCGTGGCTTACCGAAATCGGTCGAAGTCCGGCAATACGAGTCTCCAGAACACATCGTTTGTCCGCAGGTCCGGATTTATCCCCGTTCAAGTCGCTGAGATGGACCTCGACTCGGGTAATCCTTTCTTTATAGCGTCCAAGG
>CAZAKW010000088.1:0-9405 GCA_964485835.1 uncultured Bacteriovoracaceae bacterium | reverse complement strand
CTGCGGCCATTCCGAATGTGGCGCTATGGGCGCACTTTCAACCGGTGCGGATTTGAAAGGGTTGCCCCACTTGAAGAGCTGGTTGCGCCACGGTCACCAGAGCTTGGTGTGGCTAGAAGAAGGCCGAGAACTTGGCGCCCACCTTAAGCGCCATAACCAACTTTCGCAGCTGAATGTTTTGAGCCAGCTTGAGCACTTGAAAACCTATCCGATCGTGGCGGAACGGATCGAAAAAGGGCTTCTTCGTTTACACGCGTGGTGGTTCGACATCAAAGAAGCCGAAGTCCATGCGTACGAGCCAAGCGAGAATCGTTTTCGGTTGATCGACGACGAGTATGCAGAAGCCCTTCTGAAACAGGTTCCTTTAAAGCCTGGAGCCGACGCTTAGAGCTTTGCTCCGCAGTGCTTACAGTGTTTCGCGTCCGGATCGTGTCCCTCGCGACTGCAAACCATGCATGCACGGTTATCTACTCGCGAAGCCCGCACGAGTTCGCTCGTCATAATACCGGTCGGGACGGCGATGATTCCGTAGCCCGAGATCATCAGCGCGGACGCGATTGTTTGCCCAAGCGGAGTTCCGGGCGCGATGTCGCCGTAGCCGACGGTCGTCATCGTCACAATCGCCCAATAGATCGATTTCGGAATGTTCGTGAATCCGTGCGCTTCTCCTTCGACGATGTACATAAGGGTGCCGACGATGATGACGGTCGCGAAAATAGCCGTGAGGAAAACGGTGATTTTCGGGCCGCTCAAACGTAGTGCGCGGTAAAGAAGGTCGGCCTGCCCGAGGTGATTGGAGAGCTTGAAAATCCGAAAGATGCGGATCAGCCGGAATCCCCGGATCACGAGCAGCGACTGGGCACCCGGAAAAATAAAACTTAAAAAAGTCGGCAAAATCGCCAGTAGATCCACGATGCCAAAAAAACTGGTGACGTATTGGCGAGGTCTTCCTACCGAGAGGATTCGGAGTGCGTATTCCAGGGAGAAAAGCAGCGTAAACGCCCATTCCAGCGCGAGTAGGACGCCGCCGTATTCCGCACGAATCGCCTGGACGCTCTCGAGCATTACGCAAAGGACGCTGAGTAAAACGCAGGTGATCAGAGCGACGTCGAAGGCTTTGCCTGCGGGCGTGTCGGCTTCGAAGATAATTTCGTGGAGCTTCGAGCGCCATGGCGTCGTCGAGGCGGTCGGTTCGGAAGAAACGCGGTTCACCCTTACGGAGTTAGGAAGATTCGCTCTCCTTGTCTAGTAGTTTAGTGGCGGAGAGGGCGGGAATGGCGTCATGATGCGACGAAACGTGAAACCCGCGGGTAGACCGGCGCAACGTGCTCAGGGTGGAACAACAAACGCACCACTTTTTTTCTCGAACTCGAGGGAGGAACGAAGGTGAGGCGCGAGACGTGAGGTATGCCGGAACCGGGCATTCTATCTATATGTCAGAAACCACACGGAAGGGCTGTTAAGTCTTATGTGCTTTCGGCCGATAGACTGTAGTGGGACATGGAATTTGGGGCCAAGTGAAAGCCTTCCCTCTAGCTCTTTTGCTTGGCTTCTCCCTGTGTGACGCTTCGCCTGCCGATTCAATCTCGGACGAAGTCGTATCGGATAGGGCGTACTTCTGCGTGGAACAATTGCTCCCTGTCCTGTTCGATGACTTGAAAGAGGGAATGCCGGCCGATCTTTACGGTTCCGATCCCGCATTCCGACGTTTTGTCCGATGGAAAAAAGCTGGGGACTGGTCATCCCTGAATAGCCTTCAACGGAAGGCGATTACGGAGAGTTATTTCGTCGCTCAGATGCGGAAATACCTTCCAGAGCATCTCACCATTGCGGAAAGGCAATCTCTTGGCGACGCGCTCCGCTATCATGGCATCGCTCTCGGCGATCCCAACCCGAGAAAAACGCTGGAGGCCATTAGTGCCCGAAACGCCGCCAGGATAATGAAAGTGAAGTATATTTCGACGCCGGAAATGCGAAACGCCGAACAAATTGTCGCAGCTCTTTCTCCAATCTTTAGGCATAACTCGGTCTATGAGGGGGAACTTTCCGGACCTTTGATGAGCGCTCACCAGATTTACCGAATCGCGAAGAAGACCACACTGAACACCAACGGGGAGTTCACTAAAAATTTCATGGGCCAAGTCGACCAGGTCTTCGCGTTCGCGGAACTGAGTGCATCGCATACGGGAAAGTCGACGAAGTACGGAAATTTTTCGTTTAATCTTGAAGCCGATTACGTCGGCCGTCACGGATGGATTTCCGCCTACGTCATGAAACCAAAAGATCTCTACGATCTCGGTCGTCGGGCTTTTCCCGATCTCGTCGCCAATCTCCCTACCCGGGTACGGCCCAGTTCATTCATTCGCGAGGCGCTAGAGGAAGGCGGAAGCCGGGGATTGAAAGCCTGGACGACGTTACGCAATCACCTCCATCAATTTGATTTCACCGTCGAAGATTATGTGAAATGGGTGAAACACGAACTTTTGATCGAGCTGCAGTCCCTGCAAAAAATAAATCCGGAACGGTTCGCCGAATACCTCGAGATTCTGCAGGGAAGGGAATCGCAGGCGTTTATGGACCACCTCATTCTAACGAATGAGAAAACCGCCTTTCACGGTCAATACACGCCCATTGGCTACATCCTCGATCAACTGGTTTTCGAAAAACGCGGTCTCCCACGAATGTTCGAAACGAAAGTGCCGGTCGCCGTCCCGTTACCTTACGTCGAGGTCGTGCGATAGCGCTGAAATGGGGAGGCATTCCTCGTGATTGAGTGTTGTTTTAAGATTTCTAAGAAAAACCGGGAAGTAAAATGGCGGAGAGGGTGGGATTTGAACCCACGTTACCGGTTAAGGTAAACACGCTTTCGAAGCGTGCGGTTTCAGCCACTCACCCACCTCTCCGCGGACGATCGAACTGAAAAGTGTTTTAGGGTTAGCATGATCCTTTTCGGGGTGCCAAGTGCGGATTTGAAAGGAGATCGAAAAAATCAACTATTGGCCGTCAGTCGCTCGGTGTTATGAGTAATCCATGTTCACTCACCATCGGGGGAGACTCGCGGAAGTTCATTCTCGAGTACTGATTCAGTGGTTTTTGCTTAGCTTTATGGCCGGGAATATCAATGCCGGTGGCTTCCTCGCGTGCAATCGGTTCGTGACCCACGTGACTGGCTTCGCGACGATTGCCGGTATCGACTTCGCGGGGGGAGAGTTTCGAGCCGGTCTTGGAATGCTCGCAGTCCCGCTCTTCTTCCTTTTCGGCGTAATGGTGTCCGCCTACTTCGTCGATCGCCGGCTGAACCTCGGCGAGCGTCCTCGCTATCACTACGTGATGGGCTTGGTAACCGTATGTTTAGCCGTCGTCGTCGTCGCGGGGCACTTTCGTGGTTTCGGCGAATTTGGCCAAGCCCTACATCTTCGTAACGATTTTATTTTCATGGCGCTTCTCTGCATGGCCAGCGGGTTGACCAACGCCGCTTTGACGACTTCGACGGGCGCTTTCGTTCGAATCACTCACCTGACCGGGATTATGACAGACCTGGGAATCGGCGTGATGCGAGTGTTCGCGATGAATCGAAAGGGAGAGGATTATTTCACCGAACGACTTGCGAATTTTTATCGCGCCGGAAATTTAATTTCGTTCACGGTCGGTTCGTTTGTCGGCGCCGGGCTCTACCTGAAGATCGAATACTTAGGTTTTCTGCTGCCGATGATTCTGGCGCTCTATGCTATGACGCTAGCGCGGGAAAGTTAGGCGAGGAGCGTGATTCCGGGGCCGGAAGACTTCGGTAGCTCTTTGCCCAAAAGACTAAAGAGCAAAACGAAGCGGCATTCTTTCTCGCCCGTCAGATGGTTGAAAAAAAGCTCGTGCACCGCGATCGCAAATCGGGAGTCGGGGGAGACGACCGCGTACCGTTCTTCCTCGTCCTCGAATCGAATCGCCGCCCACTTCCAGCCGTAATTCTGCTCGATCAACACTCCGTAGAGCGAGCCCATGGTAAAGGCGAGGGTCCGTGCTTGCTCGTCGTCAATTCCTTCCGGTGTGTCCAAAAAGGTTTTGATCCGAGCCGCTTTCTCGGTCGCAGGAAGATCGGCGGGAATCTCCGCCGTCTCCCCGCCGGAAACGGCAAGTCCCGCGATCTCGTTCTTCTCCTCGAGCGTTAACTCGCGCTGGTGTTTGATCACGCGGACTTCGAACCGTCAGTAAGGCGAAAACTCGAGGCCGCTTTTGGCTTGAGCCATTTCCACTGCGAAAGCCAGAGCAAGTTTCAGATAGCTCAAGCCATGGTCCGGATCCAGTCCCGTCGTCGTGTCGCGCGGGGTGTGGATATTCGGATTGAGACCTCCAAACGAGGCCTCGAAGGGAAACGCGGACGGATAGCCATATCGGGTCCAGCTTGCATGATCCGAGCAAGGATATCCGCAATCGTCTTCCTGCCAGCGAACCTTTACGTATTCATCGGTCAGTTTCTGGAGGAATTTCGTGAGATCTTGGTTGGTATAGTCGCTGATGAAAGTCACCGTCGGCGAAGATCCCGGGTACATCGTCATATCGAGCTGGAGCACGCCTACGACAGCTTTGGATTGGTTATTGTACTGGCTCGCAATGTCTTGGCTTCCAAGGAGGCCCTTTTCTTCACCAGCGTAGCCCATAAACTGGAGCGTACGGTTCGGTTTGAAGCCAGATTCGACGATATGGCGGAACGCTTCAAGCACCGTGGCAGTACCAGAAGCATTATCGTCCGCCCCGGGCGCGTGGTTATCACCGCCATAACCGCTGATTGAATCGATGTGTCCGCCGATAATGACGATTTCGTCGCGGTTCGGGCCGTTTCCAGCAATCGTTGCTACGACGGAGGGCTGGCGGAATTTGTGGGCGACGAAATCCACTTCGATATCGCCATGCCCAGCGGCGATCAATTCGTATTGAGTCTTGATCCATTTTGCTGCGTCTTCACCGGTTTGCGACTGGTAATAGCGATTCTTGAAAGAAGAGAGTTTCGTCACAAGCGTAAGCAGGTCGCCTTCGTCGGCCCGGTTAATCAGCGGGGTGACGGTCGCTTGTTCGTGCGGATCGAGTTGAGCGACGTTCACAAGCGAAACAAAAGGAGTCTTGGCTGCGGCCGGGAAGTCGGTGACGTCCATGTATCCGCCGCATCGGCCCTCTGCATGGGCGGCGTGTGAGATCGAATCCATTTCCTCGGCAGTCGACCATTTCCGTTCTCCCGCGCCGATTTCAATCAGGCGTTTTGCCGGGGCGGCATGGGCGACAATCGAAGAGAGAGCGAGAAATGCCACGAGCGAATTACGGAGGATCATAGGGATTCCTTTTGCGGGGACCGACGTTCGACAAATTTCTGTCAGCGACTTAAGAACTCGAACTTATCAGGAATTAGAAGGAGGTCACGGCCATGCGCGTTGCTCCTTGACTGAGACTGAATCTCATTATTAATGGATGCAGAGCATTGCATGACAAGAGGGTCGGCCTTTATGAGAGTTTTCCTGGGCGGTTTGGGTGCGGGCGCTAAAGCGACGATCGTTCGTACGGACGGGCCCGGCGAGATCCGGAACCGCCTGATGGAGATGGGATTTTTAGAGGGAACTGGGATTGAGGTTCTCCACGAAGCCCCTTTCGGTCGTGATCCGATCGCCGTGAGAGTGCGTGGAAGTGTGATCGCCCTCCGCCGGAACGAAGCGAACCATATCGAAGTGGTCGTGGAGGGCTCTTCGTAATGGAAATACAGACCGAGCCGCGGTTCGCCCTCGCAGGGAATCCGAACTGCGGAAAGACCGCTCTCTTTAACGTGCTAACCGGGAGCCGGCAGCGCGTGGGAAATTATCCCGGGGTCACCGTCGAGCGGAAGGAAGGGTTCGTCACCGGCCCTTCCGGAGAAACGATCCGCATCCTCGATCTCCCGGGGACCTATTCCTTGGATGCGCGCACGCCGGACGAAGAAATCACGCGTGATGTTTTGTTGGGGAAAATAGAGGGCGTCGCGACCCCGGACGTGATTCTGGCGGTGGTCGATGCGACTTCGCTTGAGCGAAGTCTAGGTCTGGTCTTAGAGCTGCGCGAGTTGGGTCGGCCGATGGTGTTGGCCCTCAACATGATGGATCTGCTTCGCGCCGGCGGCGCGGACCTAGATTTGGAGGCACTTTCCCTCGAGCTGGGAATTCCGGTAGTCCCCACGGTGGCGGTGAAAGGGGAGGGAATCCGTGCTTTGGTCGAACGTGCGATTTTGGCCCGGAAAGAGTTTCCGCATCGGACGTCGACGCCCGCGTCGTGGTCCACCCCTTCGGCGGAGGACGTCGCAAATCGTTTTCGGCGGGTGGACGGCATTTTAGCGAAAACCGTTCGTAAATCCCCAAGGCGCCAGTTCGGAACGGAAAAGTTGGATCGCATTGTCGTCCATCCCGTGTGGGGTTCGTTGATCCTCCTTTCGATTCTTACTCTTATCTTTCAAGCCGTCTTTACGTGGGCGGCTTACCCCGCAGACGGGATTGAGAGTTTGATCGGATGGGTCGGACAGGCAGTGGGAGGTGCGCTTCCCGAAAGCGTTCTTCGGAGTCTGCTCGTCGAGGGCGTGATCGCGGGCGTCGGGTCCGTGCTCGTTTTCTTGCCGCAAATTTTACTGCTCTTCTTTTTCGTGCTCCTGCTTGAAGATTTCGGCTACATGGCCCGGGCCGCGTTTTTGATGGACCGGGTGATGGGGAGGGTCGGACTGCATGGACGGGCTTTTATTCCTCTACTTTCTTCGTTTGCTTGCGCCATCCCGGGAATCATGGCGACCCGTACGATCGAAAACCGAAGGGATCGCCTCACGACGATCTTAGTTGCCCCTCTCGTGACGTGCTCGGCGCGCCTACCCGTCTATACGCTTTTGATCGCCGCCTTCATTCCGAACGAGCCCATTCTCGGGCCGTTACGACTCCAGGGATTGGTGATGCTCGGCCTCTACGTCGGCGGTGTCGCGGCGGCGCTCGGGATGGCGTGGATCTTCAAGCGTACGCTTCTTCGCGGGGTGAAACCGCCGCTGTTGATGGAATTGCCGACGTATAAGATCCCCTCTTGGCGAAACCTGGTTTACGGCCTTCGCGAAAGAGCTTGGGTTTTTATCAAACGCGCCGGCACCGTGATTTTAGCGATCACGATCGTGCTTTGGTTTCTCGCGAGTTATCCGAAGGCGCCGGAAGGCGCAACCGAACCCGCAATCCATTACTCGCTTGCGGGGAAGGTGGGGCACGCGATCGAGCCGGTGATCGCTCCGCTCGGATTTGATTGGCGAATCGGAATCGCGTTCGTTCCGGGATTCGCGGCGCGAGAAGTGATGGTGAGCGCACTTGCCACCGTCTACGCGATCCAAGCGGAGGACGAAGAAGCGGCCACCGGCGCTTTATCGGATATTTTGAAATCGCAGTGGACAACGGCGACGGCGATTTCGCTGATGGTTTGGTACGTGATCGCCCTCCAGTGCTTGTCGACTCTCGCCGTCGCTCGCCGCGAAACGAATTCCTGGCGGTGGCCGATGTTCATGCTCGCGTACATGACGGCGCTTGCGTATGCGGCCTCCTTCGTCGCTTACCGTCTTGCCCTTTGGGCAGGGCTCGGATGAGAAAGGGGCTATAGATGGAATCTTTTCAAGCTCTCGATTTAGTGGCCTACGGAATCGTCGTCGTGGCGGTCGTCACTTTAGCGCGCGGGTTTTTCCGGAATTATCTGGTTTCGCCATTGGCGACGTTTCTTTTACGCAAAAATTATGTGCGATGGGCGATGTGGATCCGGGGGGGCGGAACGAAGAAAGGGGGCTGCGCAAGTTGCTCTTCCTGTTCGTAACTAAGAAATAGTCTTATAATTTCAAATAGATAGTAAATCCTGACTCAAAAGATCTATTGGAATTGCGCAGCGCGTCTACTTCCGATATAACGCAGACCGGTTCTAGGCTCTTATTGTCTGTCGGGAGTTCCTTATGCGTTACCCAAAAATCCTCTGCGCCCCAGTATTGGGTCTTTTTTTAGTGTTTGTTGGTGCGCCACTCGCCAACGCGAACGAGATTTACTCCTTCGGGGGGAGTTGTCCTTCTCAAGGCGCTTGGACGCAAGCGGCGCTAAAAGAAACTCGTCGGATTAGCCAAATCGTCGAAAGCCTTCAAAACAATCCCGATTGTACGGGAATTGTCGATGTGGTTCGCGGTCTCAAGACGGCAGAAGAAGCTCTCGGTGCCGACGAAGTCGCCGGAGTCGGTGCAGAAGCGGAATCGCTTCCGGGAGAAATCGATGCGCTTCGACGATCGTTCCTCGCCGGGGGGGGGATCTCAAGCTCCATTCGTGATCTTCTCTTTAAGAAAACGCTGAGTGCCGCCGCCCAAGGCAGTAAAAATGCGGACCTGAGCGCCGACGTGGCGCTGGATCCCTCCACTGCGGTTCGCGCGATTTATAATCGGACGAAACGAGCGACGAGTGTAGGTCTGGATGCGATCGAACAAGTTTTCAACGTCCTCCCGTCTTACGACAAATGTCTTTTAGGTCGTCCCGACGAGGGCATGCTCCTCGTTTCGGCCGCTGTTAAAGTCGGAGCGTCGTTCGCTGCGAGCGGTGGAGGCGTCGCGCATCGACTCGGAAACGCCGTGGCGGGTCTTGTGAAGATGATGCGCGATAAGAAATTCACCCTCGCACTCCAAACGACCAAACAAACGGAATTTTGGCTTTCGATCTCCTGTATTTTGGAGACGAGCACGAAGAACTATTGCGACGGCGAGAACGCGCAAGACCAATTGAAATTTTCAAGTCAAGAGTACGCACGCTCGATGCGCGAGATCGAGACCGGCAGCGGCGATCCCCAAGGGAATAATCCGCTCGAGGGGTACTATATTCTCGTTCGCGAGTTGCCATTGATTTCACAGTGGCTGAACAAGGTGAAGTTCGGGGTGGAGCCGCGAAACGAATCCGACGCCGCTAACCAAATTTTCGCGATGGAAGAAGTGATCGAATTCCAAAAGATCATGAAATCCGCGCCGGCATTGGTGAATCAAGCGATTCGAGAAATGATGGCTTATCCGACGGAAGGCGCGCGGCAGTTGGCCGTGTTTAATATGCTCGTCAAACTCGAAGCGACGCTTACGAAATCCCGCGGTAATCGATTCGTGCTCCAAGCAAAGAACGAGAACTTGCTACCGTTTTTTCTCGTAGGTATGGACTCCGTCCCGGACGATTTGACGGCGGGAAACAGCACCATGAACTGGGAAAAGTGGATGCAGGTAAAAGGCCCGAACAACGGCCTGCAAACCTTTTTTAAGGATCCTGTCGCGCTTTCGAAGACGATCGAGATCCAGCTTGAAAACGTGCTGGATGCGGCCGAAGCGAACGCCCAAGCATTCTTTCGGAATCGTTTGCTGATTGATCCCGCAAA
>CAZAKW010000087.1:0-9469 GCA_964485835.1 uncultured Bacteriovoracaceae bacterium | reverse complement strand
CCAGCCGGGGACCGTCGCCGAAATCTTTCCCACGACTTTTACGATTCGAGATGGCCGATGGAATCAGGACATCCAAAAAATTCAACTCGACCTGAAGGCCGCGTTCGCGCGATTCGCCGCGCCTCGGGTCGACGGCTCGGAAGTCTTCAAATTCCTCGACGTGGAAGCCAGTGGGACCGCCGTCTCCGAGAGCCTGGATCTTTTGAGTCTGACGTTACGGAGTCTCGGAGGTTACACGTTCGGACGAGCGGATCGCGCGAACTTAACCACCCAAATTGCGGTAAAAAAAGGCACAATCCAACCCGGCAGTTTTTTTCGCGCCTCCGAAACCGAACTTCGATTTGATACGCCGAGCTTCAACTTTGTCGGACGTGGAAGCGCGGAGTGGGAAGTGGGCAAGAAAGACGACGAGTCGTCGCTTGCCGTTCGATTGAAGGACGCGAAGGCTCGCTTGCAATTAGGCAAGAAACTCGTCCTTGACGGAACGATCGCCTCCGTCCGCGGCGATGCGAGAATCAGAGGACTTTCTTTACTGGATCCGTTCTCCGGGCTCGCCGGAAAACTCCAAGTGGGCCGAGGACGCTTCTCCGTCGGAGGCAACGAGCGAAAGTCTTCCGAAGATGTTGAACTCACGGCACGCGTAAGTGGCGACCTCGCGGGAATCGCGGGCAAAGTCGAATCCGCATGGATTCCCCGGTCGGTCTCGAGTCTGAGGATACGGATCGACGAATCCCGTGTCGAAATCCCCGACGTAGGTCCCGTCCGGGGCAACGGAATGATCACGCTCTCGCTAAAGCCCATCGATTTCCGCGAATCGAAAGTCGAATTTCCGTCGCTGCGTTTTGATTACTCGGGACGGCTTCGCGATCGGTATCGCTTCGGGCTCACCTGGCGTTCAAAAAAATCGTCCCGCACCTTTTCCTCGAAAAAAAACAATGAAGGCGTTTTCGAAGGTGAAGGCACGCTGCATGTGACTCGAGTCAACCAACTCCTTTCTTTCCTCTCGGACTCCGATCGCTTACCCGGCCTCGCAGCCACGGCCCTCGGCGCAACCGAGATGGGCGCGAGTTTCGAGTGGAACTTCACCGAATCCGAGAAGTGGGTACGGGCGAAAGAGATCGACTCCAACGGGATTTGGAAAGGATGGGGAGCGATCATCTTCACCGAGAACGAAACGCACGGAGCCTTCGAAGGTCGCGTGGCGGGAATTCCGGTGGGGATCGGACTCGGCGAGAACGTTCGCTTTAAGCTTCTGCCCAATCGGAAGTGGTACGATGCGCGCGCGCCTAAAGAGCCGGATGCAACGCCCTGATTTCTGCTTCAATTTGCGCGCAGTCCAAAAATCCACGTAGAACCGTCACCCGACGGTGAGAATTGTACTCCGAGACCCATGTTCAAAGGTTTTTCTGGGTCCTATTCCGGAACAAGCCAGGCGAAGATCGAGAGTCCGGCGGGGATCCGCCCATCCGGCGGTGTGAATCTAGTGTTTACTCCGGCGCCGGAAGTGCATTTCGGCTCCGACTTTCTATAGTCGATGTCGCCCGGAAATCACCCCAGCGAATCAAACAACCGCTTGGATTCGGTTTCGGAAAGATTCTCAAGGCCCACGGAGAACTCCGTCGTCGTTTCGGAGGCCTGTTTTTCCACTCCGCGCATCATCATGCACATATGCGAACCGGTCATCTTCACGATCACCGCGCGTGGTGCGATCACTTCGCGGACGGCTTCGCCGATTTGCCGGGTCAAGCGCTCTTGGACTTGGAAACGGCGGGCGTACATTTCAACGATCCGGGGAATTTTCGAGAGCCCGAGGATTTTTTCATTCGGATAGTACGCGACGGTCACTTTGCCGAAAAAAGGCAACATATGGTGCTCACACATCGAATAAAACTCGACGTTCTTCACCGAGACCAGGCCCTTTCCTTCGGCGGCGAAAGCTCCCGCACCGACCGCGTCCACAAGCGTGGTCTGGTAGCCTGAACAGATTTCGCGCATCGCCTTGGCAAACCGCTGCGGCGTGCGCATTAATCCCTCGCGCTTTAAGTCTTCCCCGACCGATGTCAGAATCAATTCAGCGGCCTTCTCGGCCGGCGTTTTCGAAGAGGACCCTTCGCCGTTCATGGGTTTCATGGTGCCGGCTCGGTGAGGAAATGCTGTGATTTCAGGTGAAGACATCGAAAATCCTCCAAAACAAGATCGGCCCAGAAGTAGGCAAAAATCCGCGGGGATGCGCACCCGATCATACCCTTGATGGGGTGCGATGGCGAGATTTGAATCACCGCCTCACTCAGTTATACGGGCCAATGGACGCCGAAGTTACCGAGGAAGC
Source organism: uncultured Bacteriovoracaceae bacterium (assembly GCA_964485835.1). GTDB lineage: Bacteria > Bdellovibrionota > UBA1018 > UBA1018 > UBA1018 > JACMQW01. The sequence goes on along the minus strand of CAZAKW010000087.1, from coordinate 7,140 downwards.
CGGCAGTTCGGGGTCTTGCCCGCCTTTACCGCCGCTTGGTATTTCGCCATCACGCCGGGGATCCCAGCGTCGAGCGCTTGGATCCGCGTTTCGTTTGAGGGGTGGGTCGACATGAATTCCGGCGGAGATTTTCCACCGGAAGCCACCGCCATATTCCGCCAAAGCTGGGTGCTTTCGCGCGGATCAAATCCGACTTGGGCCATCAAATCGAGCCCGATCAAATCGGCTTCGCTTTCGTGAGCCCGGGAATGCGGGAGGATGTATCCGACCTGGGCCCCAAGCCCAAGCCCCGCAAGCAGGATCGGCTGATACTTTTTGTCTTTCAGGCTCACCGCCGCGACCGTCGAAAGTCCTTGGGCAATGAGCCCTTCGCTTACCCGCTCATTACCGTGGCGTGCGATCACGTGCCCGACTTCGTGACCGAGCACGGCCGCAAGTTGTCCGGGAGTTTTCGCGACTGGCAACATGCCGGTATGAACGCCGATTTTACCTCCAGGCAACGCAAACGCATTAGGAGAATCGTCCTTGAAGACGACGATTTCCCAATCTTTGACTCCGGTGGAATCGACCGCGACCTGCGTGATCGGCACGGCAATGCAACGGACGTAGGCGACCGTCGCGGCGTCCGTTTCCAAGGGCACTTCTTTCTTCATCTGGGAAAAAGCGTCGACCCCCATCGAATTCATCTGACCATCTGGCATGATCGTCAGCTGCTTACGTCCCAGCGGAGAACTCGAACATCCCGCCAGGAACGCAATTCCTAGAATGGCGAAGAAAGCGGATTTGTTATCGAGCTTTCGCGAAACCATTAGACCGACACCACTTCCGTGACTTCGGGAATCGCGTCACGCAGGCGACTCTCGATACCGTCCTTCAGCGTTGCCGTGGAACTTGGACATCCGGCGCAAGACCCTTGCATATGGACGTAAACGACGCCGTCTTCAAATCGGTCGAAGGTGATATCGCCGCCATCCATCGCGACGGCGGGACGGATCTCTTGGTCGAGGATTTCTTTGATTTTGTTTTCGATCGCGCCTAAAGCGCCGGAAGATGCTTTCACGCCTGCGATCTCACCCATCGCTGCCTCGTTCACGACGAGTTCATCGCGACCCAAATGGTCTTCCAAGGTTTGCGAGGTACTTTTGTGAACGATATCCCAATCGCCATCTTCGGTCTTCGTCACGGTCACGAAATCCTTACCGATCATCACGCCTCGGATTCCCGGAATCGCGAAAAGTTTCGCCGCGAGCGGCGAAACCGCATCCGCGTCCTCTTTTTTTCCGAAGTTCGCGGTGGTGCGCGTCTGAAGAAGTTGGCGGTTGACCGAATATTTCAATGTATTCGGATTTGGGGTGAATTCGAGGGAAACGTAGACAGGATTTGCGCTCATAAATTTTTTCTCACGATCTAGGACGGTTTGGGCCCGGGACGGCGGATGTCGATGCTTGCCAAACCGCGATCCTCTCGGTTGTAATAAGATGATACCGATTCGGCTTAAGTCACGGATATAACCGATTTTTCTGCCCCTCGAAAAGGACTTCGATAAATGCCTGTTTTTAAAAGGATCATCTCCCTCGCCGCCCTCACTTTGGTCGTATCTAGCTGGGGATTAGAATCCGCTCATGCGGCCTGGGTCTACGAAAAAACGGTCGGCTCAAGCCTTGTTTTCAAAGGACCCGCCGAAAAGCCCGAGACCTTGAAAACCAGCGTCCCCTCCCCGCTTTTCATCGCCGTTCTTTCGGATCCCGACTCCGGCACTCCCTACGCGCTGTACGAAGGCAAAACGTGCCCGAACTGCGAGGCTGCTAACACGAGCGTTTTTTTACAACGACTCGACGGAAAGGGCAAAGTCACCTCGTTCGTCTATCCCGGTAAAATCAAGGATCCTAAAAAGGGCGCGATCGTCTTCGATGGGCGCCTTTTCTACGGCCATTGTCTCCCCAACGTGAAGCAAGGGGTCGTCTCCCATCAACGCGAACAAGTGGATCGCCGAGGCATGCAAAGAAGCGTCGTCATCGCCGAACCCGGTCCGCAGTACGCTTACGAAGTGCTGATGGAGAGGCGGCTTCCGAGCGTGAAGACCACCGTATCGCTCGTTAAACGGAAAAGCTGCTTTGAGATTCCCGGTCGCACGCGCACGGTATTGCGGAAACCCTTGGATCTGACCCCACGTAAAGGGCTTGACGACGCCGAGGAAGAAGAGGAATTCATCGAAAAAACGGGCCCAACCGCGGAAACCTCCGCGGAATAACTTTGATCGCAGCGTAGATTCTCGGTAAGTCAGCCCCATGAAAAAAGCTTCGGCGAAATCCTCGGGAAAAACGACCGTTCGTCAACGCGCTCCGAAGGCGCGCCTTTACACGCCGGAGGGTACGCCTAGAACGATCGGAACCCTCGCGACGGCAGTGCAAAGTGGACTTCCGATGAACTACACCCTCACGAACGTGCGGCCCGACGGCCGGGAGCAGATTAAAAACGCTCGGCTCGAGCGCTTTACGAATCGGACCCAGGTTCGAAAATATTGGGTAGAGTTTACTTGTCCAGAGTTTACCTGCGTCTGTCCGGTGACCGGATTTCCAGATTTCGCGACGCTCTTTATTAAGTACTCTCCGCGCGAGTGGTGCGTGGAACTGAAAAGCTTGAAGCTTTACATCAATCAGTTTCGCGATCGCGGCATCTTCCACGAAGACGTCGCCAATTTGATCTTAGACGATCTCGTTGAGCTCCTCGATCCACACGAAATCGAAGTCGTCGGCGACTTCTCCGTTCGTGGGAACATCAAGACCGTGATTCGCGCGAATCACGTCCGCAAGGGGTAATAAATCTCCCGTTGGCGGAGCTTGGAAACGCCTGGGCGATGCCGGCACATTATTTCGGTTGTTTTGAGTAGCGCAAATTGAAGACCAAAGTTTTGGTACGGTTTTCACTCATTGGACTCGCAACTTCTTGCTGTCATGACGCCGCGCACTTATAACGCGACTCTCTGAAACCTGAGAGTAAACTTCAAGCCCACCGCTTGGGTTCTCGGGCCTCAGAGACGCAGTACAAAACACTGAAAAATAGGAGGTCATGTATGAACAAGTTAATTGCCAGTCTGATGATTTTGGGATCCTCGTCCGCTTTAGCTCAAGAACAGCCGTGGTGGGCTTCGCCCCGTTCTTTCGTCGAGAAACGGTTAGTGTCCATTGCCCACGAATTCGGCAACGACGTCGCGATCGATACGTTGGATTTTTTTTCTGTCACTCAGGAAAAAAACGGTTTCCTGAAGAAAAAGCTGAATAAAAGAACGTTGATCGAAGGATATCTTCCGGACGGTGCCTACGAGGTCGACGCATTGTTTTCCAATGGAAAAAAAGGCACCTACGGCGTCGTTATCGAATCCAAAAAAACCTATTCTGGGCAGGGCGTAGATTTCTTTGGCGAAAAAACCGAAGTTAAATGTGAATCGATCAGCCGTAACGTCCGGCTCGAACTCGGTAGTTTATATTCCGATATGGTCATCACCGAAAAATGCGCTGAGTAAAGCAGGCCCGGTTGCCGAACGGCGGCAAAATAGACGGCCCCAACTTGTACCTTCCAGCTCAATGAATAATCGTCCGAGCGGAGTGCGGAGAGAATCATCTCCTACGAGGACTTGGACCCACTCCAAATGAGGAACTATGAAAAAGTATATTAAAGTTAGCACCCAGATTTTAGCCATCGTCATGAGCCTGTCCACGAACACCTATGCAAGCACTCTAGGTGAGGTTGGAGTCGAGACGATATCGCCGGAGGCATCGTTAGTCACAATCACGGGCGATTCGGCTTCTGCGCTTTACGAACTTCTTGAAGCACGCCCAAATGGGCAGAATGAGAAAAACGGATCGGGAATTTCGTGCAGAGAGAGCGCTTCAGGTACCGTCTGTAGCGCCTTCGTTAATTCAAGGGGCGAATTCGAAGCCAACCCGATTCGGTCTTTGAATCGATTCTAGTCACCCCTAGAAAGATGATCAGTGAGGGAAGCCTGGTGGCGTGCCAGCAGTTCGAAGGTAATCCTACGCCCTCGTCGAACTGCTGGACCCTATTTCGGCGCAGCCACATTCCACATTCACGATAGGAACTTTGGTGGCGCAGGAGCCAAAGCATGAACGACTTGACGCAATGCATTAATTGCGCTAACAACGGCCCGGTACAAGAGCCAACCCTGGCTTCAACGACCAGACCGCTTCGCGTTCAATTTTTCATTGGAGTGCCTGTATGAGGAAACTATCTTTCATCGTTCTTTCTACCCTCTTCTTATCCTCTTCTGCGTTTTCCGCAGAGATCATCGAATTGAGCTGCCCGGACTTAGCGCGGGAAACGACCGGAAAATTCATCGTCAAGCTTGCTGAAGACTTTCTTGTCGAAAACTCCGGGAGCGTTCTTAAGAATCAATCGATCATTTACACGTACGACAAAACTGGAAAAAACACCTCAATGTCGTCAGAAGATACGGCCTACTTTCAGGACCGTGGTCACTCAGGAAACTTCGTCCTCGGGTACGGATCGTACTACGCCGAAGACGGCTATCTAAGAATTACCCGCGATACCAGTCAACGCGAGCCGACCTACTCCGCGTTCGTGATCGGCGTGAACTACGGACTCGATCTCGAACCGGGCATGACTTCCAAATGCGACGTGATTTCCAGCAGCGATTAATCGTTGGAACGTCAATTTTCCGTGCAGCTGTCGGCACCTTAGACACCTCCCGCCCGCGAACGACGAATAGTCCCGTCCGGGCTGGCGTGAGGATTGCTTTATTTAGCTTAAAGTAGAAAACCGCCCCATTCTTAGGAGAAACTTATCGTGAAAAAATCTACCCTTAGCTTGATCTTTGCTGGTCTCGTGGCCGCTGCCTTCGTGGGCTGCAGTTCTTCTAAACCTGAAGACACCGCGGCTCTCGAGCCGATGGGCGAACAAACCGTCGCGGAAAACCGCGTTGACACCGATACCCTTGATCTCGGCGCTTCGTCCGCCGGACGCGCGCACTAAGCGTCGCCCTTTATTTTTTGAAAAAGCCGGAGACCTGGGCGGACGACGCCCGGGTCTTTGCGCTTTGGGCGATCCGTGCCGCATTCATTTGACGGGTAAAATCGGGCTCACACCGCATCGTGAGAAGGCCCGAAAGCGCCGCCGTTAAACTCTCCAGCGCATCGGAAAAATAGAGCAGCTCAGGGCTTGAGATTACGCCAAGATTTGGTGCCGCTTCGTTCGCCTGCGCGACAAAATGCTGGCTTGAAGCACAGGAAAAGAAACCAACCAACTTTAAACCCGAGTCGGACCGAGATCCTGCCTGAGTCTCTTGCCCGAGCACGGACAAAACCTCTTTGAATCCTGGGCGCTCCCGCTGGTAACGAGCAAAATCGACCCCGTTTCCGCCCCGTAGCAAGGGCGGCGCGAAGTCCGGGCCCCCGCCTGCTCGCGAGTGGCCATTGTAAAAAACGGCGTCCGCGTCGCGTAGACCGGAAAGAAACGCGTCCTTTGCGTACTCGCTTCGCCAAGCTTGAAATGGGTTTTCACGGTTTTCTTGGTCGTCCGCCCCGACCGAGGGTTGTACGATTCGTAGCCGTATCTTTCGCGGGAGTCCGTCCGGACCGACGATCGTCCGAGTAAAGGCCCCCGACTGAGCCGGCACGCGGGAAAATCCGCAAGCCGCATCCTCCGGCCGACACGCCGAGAGGAGACGCTGGATCAAGTTCAACGATTCATAGCGATCCGCCACGAATCGCGCGGGACGCGCGTCTTTGTACCCAAACACCACTCGCAGATCGATCTCGGGGTTCTGATAAAACCGTGTATAAGCGGCCCGGCATTCGTCATTCGGGAAAGATACCGGGACGGGCTCGGGAGCACGCATCCAAAACGCAACGACACCGATCAAACAAAGGGCGGCGCCGACCAAACCCGCCCGTCGATGATCGAATCGACGCCTACTCACAAACACGCTCCGTTCGCAGGGACGGGTCGGAAACGCAGATTTCCTTCGCCAGCACGAAAATCGATGGCTGGGCGATCCGAAGTTCGGCGGGAAGCTCGCTCAATAAATACAAAGCCTGGATCCGAAGCAATCGGTCTTGCGAAACGAGGGGGAGCCGTACGGCCGGCAGGTATTCCGGGCGCCCCCGCCGCAAAAGGCGCGACCGAACGTATTCAAGCGCCGCAGAACGGACTTCGGGAGCCTCCGTCGAAAGAAGCTGAACCGTACGCGGGACCCCGAGATTTTCGCTCGTGCGGCTCAGCGAATCGAGCAAACCGACTTTAGAAGCGAGCGATGTTTCCCGAGCCCCGAGTCGCTCCCGGTAAATTTTTCGAAGCGTGGCGGCCTCCGCCGGTCCAACCAACGAATTCATCACCTGGTAGGAATACCCACTCTCGTCTCTCTGGGAATACTCGATCAGCGCCGGTAGGAGCTCTCGAATTCGTAACGCCGAAATTACATCAAACGCCAGAAACTGGTCCGGCGTTCCAAACGCGGCCCGCAACTTGTCGTTCAGCTCCCCGTCGGCTCTCAATCGTTCAATCGATCTTGCGCGAACCTGCTCGGATTCTCCCGTGAATCGCCGTGCCTCGCTTCGCCAGTCTCCGATCGCGGCGGACGCCTCCGCGGACAGCGTCGTAAGAATCGCGAGAAGAAGACCGCCGACGATCATCCGCCGATACCCCATTCTCAGAATCGAGCGGCGGCCGTGAACCCAAAAATCGGTAGAAACCGGTTCGTATCGGTGAAGGTGTAGTGCAAGCCGACCGAAAACATCCGCCAGTGATGGGTCAGCCCAAGCCCGAACTGCTCGTAGGTCAGATCGTACGTCACGCCGGTCGAAAGAGCGTTATCCCCCAATCGCGAACTCGCGGGATTGTATAACCAACTCCAGTCCGCCTCTAGCCTCGCGCCTCGAAGGTATCCCGATTTACGAACCACCGGCATCGGGTCTTTTCCGAAGCTGAAATTTCCCCCCAGGAAAAATGCCATGTCGTCGGCGATTTCATAGGCGGTCGTGATTCCGGGCTGCCACCTCGCGAGCCGCATATCCGGGTTGAGATGGCTGATATTGCGCGGATTGAAATTCTCGTAATTCACAAACGCCGTCGCCATAAACGTCGGATATTCGATCAGCGGGACCT
>CAZAKW010000086.1:0-9473 GCA_964485835.1 uncultured Bacteriovoracaceae bacterium | reverse complement strand
TACCTTTATCGCAATTTCAGTCTCGAGGCGACGAAAGTGTATTCGTACGTCATCCACAACATCTTGCTGACGAATCCGTTTGAAACCCATTCTGCCGGGATCGATGACCTTCAAATCCAGAAAAGCCGGGTGACGAATTCCGCCCGCAAGAAAGCGACCATCGAGGCGCTTTCAATCATCCTTGAAAAAAAGACGATCCCGAAACGGATCGCGAGCACGATTATCCGCGCGACCGACGAACTCGTATTGAACGCGGTATTCGACGCTCCGATCGATCTCAAAGGGAAGCGTTACAAGCACGGACTTGATCGCGGCGGGGATTTCGACCTCGTTAAAAAAGAAGAAGTCGAAATCGAACTGATCTCCACCCAGACTTTTCTGCAGATATCGGTCACCGACTATTTCGGATCGCTCAATAAAGAAGATTTTATCCCGCTGCTGGCCAAAAACTTTCAGAAACAACAAGTCGGGGCCGCGCACGAGTCCCCGAAATCCGACAGTGGACTCGGGCTCTACCAGATTTTAAACTCGGGCTTGAGCATGCAAGTCGTGATCGAGCCTGGTAAACGAACGCAGATGAGCCTGATCGTGCCCTGGGTCTCCAACGTGCGCGAACTTCGGGAATCGTTTCGGTTTTTCTGCCTTCGGATTAAAAACTAAACCCGAGACGTTTCCGAAACACGGCTTAATCGACGCGGAATTCTCGTGCTTTTATCCGACCGCTCAGTAGAGTATTCTTCGTACGCACGAGGGAGATTTTTATGAAGAAATACGCCGTATCACTTTCAGTGGCCGCCTTATTCGCGCTTGGCGCGGTTGCGGCCCAGTCCGCTTCGAAACTTCCGGACGGCCCGCGCTATCCATTTCCAAAGAAAGTTCCGATCCCCAAGAACAACCCTTCTACGCCGGCGAAGATCGAACTCGGAAAGAAGCTTTACTTCGATCCCCGTCTATCCAAAGGGAATAAGATTTCATGCAATTCTTGTCACGACGTGACGAAAGCGGGCGACGACGGACTTCCCCGCTCGCCCGGACACGAAGGTAAACTCGGCGGAAGGAATTCACCCACCGTTTTCAATGCCGCATTCAGCACGGTCCAATTCTGGGACGGACGTGCGCCTTCCTTGGAAGAGCAAGCCAAAGGGCCGATCGTCAACGCCGTGGAGATGGGCATGGCGAATCACGACGTGGTCGTGGACTTGATCTCCGACGTTCCGGAGTACGCGACCGAGTTCGAAAAGGTGTTCGGTAAAGGCAAGATCACGATTGAAAAGCTCGTAGCGGCGATCGCGGCTTACGAACGGACGTTGATCACGCCGAATAGCCCGTATGACCAGTTTCTCTCCGGTAAGACGAACGCGATCAACGATTCGGCCAAGCGAGGATGGTCGCTGGTTTCGTCGGTAGGCTGCATGGCGTGCCATAGCGGCCCGATGTTCAACGGTCCTGAAATGCCGATGGGGACCGGTTTTTACCAAAAATTTCCTCTGATTCCGAACGCGGAAATCGAGGCAAAATATCAGTTCACCAAAGATGGCGGCCGTTTTGAGGAAACCAAAAACGAATCCGACCGCGGGATGTGGCGCGTTCCAACCTGGCGCAATGTCGCCGTGACGGGGCCTTATTTCCACAACGGATCGGTCGCGACGCTGGACGAAGCGGTACGAATCATGGCCAAAACTCAGCTCGGGCGCGATTTAAAGTCGAACGAAGTCACCGATATCGTCGCATTCCTGAATACGCTAACGGGCGTGGCGCCCAAGCACACCCCCCCGAAACTCCCGGGCGCTAACCCACCTAAGGCTCCCAAGGCTCAAAAAGCCGCTCCCGCCGGAGCTTAGCAGCAGTCAAAGAACCCTAAAAAAAAAGGCCACGGCTCCCTACCAAAACAGGAAAGGAGCCGTGGCCTTTTTTCAACGTTTCCGCCCCTGCGAAAAGCTTAGTGGGTCAACTTCTTGTACTTCACGCGCGTCGGCTTTAGCGCTTCCGAGCCCAAGCGACGACGCTTGTCCTCTTCGTAGTCCTGATAATTGCCTTCCATGAAGACAACCCGGGAATCCCCTTCGAAAGCCATCATATGGGTACAAATCCGATTCAAGAACCAGCGATCGTGGGAAACTACGATCGCGGTTCCGGCATACTCAAGGAGTGCTTCTTCCAGCGCGCGCAACGTATTCACGTCCAGATCGTTCGTCGGTTCATCGAGAATGATGACGTTTCCGCCGGCTTTTAAAACCTTCGCTAAATGGAGACGATTCCGTTCGCCGCCCGAGAGAATACCGACTTGTTTTTGTTGATCCGCTCCGGCGAAATTGAACCGCGCGCAATAGGCCCGGGACGAAACTTCTTTATTGCCAAGCAAGATCGTTTCGTTTTTTCCGTCCGCGATCTCTTCCCATACTGAATTCTCGGGATTGAGCGTATCCCGGGATTGATCGACGTAAGCGAGCTTAACGGTGTCTCCGACGATAATGGTCCCTGAATCCGGCGTCTCTTTGCCGGTAATCATTTTCATTAACGTCGATTTTCCGGCTCCGTTTCCGCCGATCACTCCGACGATCGCGCCGGGAGGGATCTTGAACGAAAGGTTTTCGAAGAGAACTTTGTCACCGTACGATTTGGAAATTCCGTCGGCTTCGATCACTTTTCCGCCGAGGCGAGGCCCAGGCGGAATATAAATCTCGACCTCTTCTACTTTTTGGCCGCGATCTTCGTTCAGCATCGTTTCGTAAGCGGATACGCGTGCCTTTGACTTCGCCTGGCGCGCTCGAGGAGACATGCGAATCCACTCCAGCTCTCGCTCGAGCGTCTTCTGGCGTTTACTCTCGGACTTCTCCTCGAGTTTGAGTCGATTCTGTTTCTGCTCGAGCCAAGACGAGTAATTCCCTTTCCAAGGAATGCCGTGGCCTCGGTCGAGTTCGAGGATCCACCGGGCGATGTTGTCCAAAAAATACCGATCGTGGGTCACCGCGATCACCGTCCCGGGGTATTCTTGCAAGAAATGCTCAAGCCAAGCAACACTCTCGGCGTCCAAATGGTTGGTCGGTTCGTCAAGCAGGAGGATATCCGGCTTTTGCAAAAGGAGCCTGCACAAAGCCACCCGGCGACGTTCCCCTCCGGAAAGATGTTTCACCGACGAATCCGGCGGCGGCAGCCGGAGCGCATCCATCGCGATCTCGAGCTTACGGTCGATTTCCCAGCCATCCATTGCTTCGATCTTCTCTTGGACGTTGGCTTGTTCCTCAAGCAATTTCTCCATCTTATCCGGATCGAGATCCGGATCGGCGAAGAGGTTTGAGATCTCTTCAAACCGTTTCATCAAAACGACGATTTCGCCCATGCCACCCATCACGTTTTCGCGAACCGTGAGGGAGTCGTCGAGTTCCGGCTCCTGACGAAGGTAACCAACCGTGATGCCGTCGCTTGGCTTCGCTTCGCCCGAAAAATTCTTCTCTTCTCCCGCCATGATTTTCATCAGCGTGGATTTACCGGAACCGTTCAATCCGAGAATCCCGATTTTAGCGCCGTAGAAATAAGACAGCGAGATGTCGCGGAGGACCTGTTTGTTCGGCGGGTAGATTTTATTGACCCGGACCATCGAAAACGCAAATTTTTCAGCCATCCCGGGAACGTAGCCGAAGCTCGGAAAGAGGTCAATTAAGCCGATCAAGCCCGCCGGGGAGATAACCGATAGGAATGGGCATTCCTTTCAGTGAATCTTCGGAGCCCCACTATGCCTCGTCAATTCTTCGCCGTCCTTTCCTTCCTTATTTTCGCATCCGCCCAAGCCAATCCGGCAGCTCGAATCCCGGAACCGAAAGAATTCGACCGCCTCGACGGCCGCGGGGCCACCCGGAAAAAAGTCGACGTGGTCGAATGGGAAAAAAACCTCGAGATCCACGTTTACCCCAAAGGGTCGCTTACCCGTCTAGGCCTGAAAATTGACCGCGAATCGAAAACGACAAAGAATGCCGTCATGGTGATCGAATACGGCTTTCAAGGCGTCCCTTACACGATGATTCGCCGGGCGATGCTCACCCTCCCTTTGACCGAGCCGCTCCTCGCGTTTCGCGACGAAAGCGCGGCGGATTACGATAAGATCGTCATCTCCAATCTGGCTCTAAAAGGAATGCCGCGATTCACGCTCGCGGCTCCGCCGGCGCAACTCTATCCGGACCATTACCAAGCAACGCCGAGCGTGGCTGAGGCCGTTCCGGAAGAAAGCGAGACAGCCCCTGCGGCCACCGCTCGCCCGGCTTCGCCTCCAAGTGCCCCCCGTGCCGAACCTTCCCGACGACGGCGACGATCTAAGCAGAGTCTCCCGCCCAAGTCTCCGGACTCCGATTCCGAGGGAGCAATCAAAAGCTTTTCTTTTTAACGCAGCACGCCCATGCCGGGGTTGTAAACTCTCTTCGCTCGTCCGAGCTGAAAAAGGAAAAGGGCTCGGACCGGTGACCGATCCGAGCCCTTTTCCTTTTTGTTTGAGCGCGCGCGTTTAGTTCGTCAACGCGAGATCCAACTGAATGTCGTCGGCGATCGCTTTATCGCCTAACCCCTTAAAGAACGAGCCCGAACCATACCGAACGTCCCACTTGGAGCGATCGATCGTGATATTCGCCTTCGCGACGGTCTTACTTTCTTTGCGGTCGATGACGGCTGGAAATTTGATTTCGTTCGTCTTCCCTTTGATCGTAAGGTCCGCCACGATTTCGTAAGTCGGTCCGGCGATGCCTTCGACGGAGGTCGCTTTTTTAATCTTCAGAGTGGAGGTCGGATATTTTTCGACATGGAAAAAATCGTCCGACTTCAAGTGGCCGACGAGTTGGCCGTTCTTCTTCGCGTCCGTCAGGTCGGTATTGCTAATCGTGGTCATATCGATCACGAATTGACCGCTTTTAAGCTGGTCTCCGGCCATCACCAGCTCTCCGCTCTTCAACTTGACTTCGCCCAAGTGTGTGCTGGCGACGACCGCTTTCTTGCCTTCCCATTTCACGACGGATGCCTTCGGATCGAACGCGATCTTCGTTTCCTCGGCTTTGCCTTTTGCGGGAGCGGCAAAACTATTTCCCGCGATTACACTTGCCGCGATTACGCCCAGTACCCATGCCGACTTATTCACGATCATCATCAAGACTCCTTTGGTGTCTGAAAAACTTCGATTTCCCCCGAGGTTATACAGACCCCGAGCGATTCGCTAGATGGGAAGTTTTGAATTGATTACCCATTTATCTGCGCAACCCCACAAAAAGCGATCCCCCAGTTAGAGGAATCCATATTTATATCAGCAAGTTAGTCCATTTTAGAGATCAAATGGGAGTGTCATTTTTTTAAATGTTAAAATCATTATTTCAAATGATCATTTGATTTTAATGAATAATCGTTTAACCTTAAAAAATGAACGTGAATGATCTGAATGACAATCTCACGACGAAGGAAAACCTGCTTCGCGCGGCCACGAAAATTTTCGCAGCCAAAGGCTTTAACGGCGCGACGGTAAAAGAGATCGCCGACGAAGCGGGCGTCAACGTGAGTCTCGTCTCCTACCACTACAATGGGAAAGAAAACCTCTTTCGCGCCTGTGTCCAGGCTTACGGGGAGAAGCGCCTAGGAGCGACCGAAACTTTTTTAAAGACCCCTCAATCGGCGGAAGACTTCCGCGTGCGGTTAACCCTTTATCTGGAAGACTATTTCCATACGGTCGTCACCGAACAAGACACCGTCGTACTCATGCTGCGCGAGTGCATGGGGACCAATCCGTTGATCGAAGACATTTTCCAAACCGTCTTCATGCGCGGAATGCAGAATATGGTGACTTTTTTCAGCGAAGCCCGTGAACGCGGTATTCTACGCGCCGAAATCGATCCCCATTACCTCGTCATCATCCTCAAGAGTGCGATCATGCATGTGATCCAGATGGACGAAGCCCACCAAAGGCAATTCAAAACCGGATTAAAGGACCCGATCCACCGAGAGAAAATTATATCGACCCTTCTTCAACTCGTTTTGGGTGGAGCTCAACTATGAAAAACCGAATCTATCCCTTGCTCGTTTTTATCGGCGTCGTGCTGGCGGCACTCAGCGCGACGGCGGCCGAAACCGTCCTGACTTTGGACAATTACATGGGCCAAGTCACGGGCGAAAACCAAGCCATTCGCGCGGCCCGCGAAGCTTCGGAAGGCGCCGCTTTAAGATCGAGCGAAGCGAAGCTCCTCTATTCGCCGACTCTCTCCCTCGAAGCCAGGTGGCTAAACGACCACGAGATTCTTGCATTATTTCGCGCGTACGACAAATTGCGTACGGACACTTACACGCTGGGCATCAGCCAGCTCACCCCGTACGGGACGAAGTTTCGAGTTTCGTATACCTTGGAGAACTACGACTATGTCCCGCAGCGCGATCGATTCTGGGAAGGACTCGCTCAAATCGAGGTTTCCCAGTCCCTTCTCCGAAACGGATTCGGATCGGAAACCCGCGCGCAAGCCGAAATCACCGAATCCAGCGCCTTGATGACCCAGTACCAGGAAAGCTACCGGGCGAAGGCGCTCCGAGCCGAGGCCGAGGCCGCCTATGTCCGCCTCGCCGCCGCGCGGGAAGTGAGGAAAGTGAACGAAGATTCGTTCAAGCGCGCCGAAGAAATCTTGAGCTGGACGAGTCGTCGCGCACGGTTGAACCTCGGGGAAAACTCGGATCTGTTACAGTCCCAGGCGAATATCGAAGCGATTCGTCTCAACCTCCAACTCGCTTTGGATTACGAGCGCACGGCCGCACGGGATTTAAATCGACTCCGCAATGTGAATTCAGACGAGGTTCCCGAGTCGGTCGTCTTGCCCGCGGTCCAAGGAACCGCTCCTCCAAGTCGCGCCCAGTTTCGCGACGATACTCGAGCAGCGATGGAAGCAAGCCGGATGGCCTTCGCCTCGGCCGAAGTCGGCCGACAGCGGAACAAGCCCGAGCTGGAAGTTTACGGTTCCTACGGTTTGAACTCGCGCCAGGCGACCCGCTCTGCGGCGATCGATCGGACGTGGTCGAACGACTTCCCCACCGCAGTCGTCGGCGTTCGATTCTCGACTCCTCTTTTGATTGGAGCCCAAAGCCGCGCGATCAAAGGTTACGGAAAGGAAGCGGTTGCTGCGGACCTTCAAAAAGATCAACGCGTCTTTGAGCAGGAGGTGCTGTGGAAGGATTTGGCGCTGAAACTCGAGGAAGCAAAAAGACGATATGCGATCGCCGTTCAGCTCGCCTCCGTCCAGAAAAAAAAGGCGGAAACGGAGCGCGTCCGTCTTCGTCAAGGACGAACGACCACCTACCAGTCCTTGATCTTCGATCAGGATCTGAATTCGGCCGAAGCGACCCGGATCCAGAGCCAAGCCGAAGTTCTGCAAATCCTCGCCCAAATGAAGACGTTCGGAAGCGTATAAACCCAGCCCTTTGAAAATGAGACTTTTATGGATTTAGCGAAATTATCGATCAGCCGTCCGATCTTCATCACCTGCATCATCATCCTGATGCTTTCGATCGGGGGCATCGCGATGAGTCGGCTCGGGGTGGACCTTTTCCCGAATGTGACGTTTCCGGTGGTTACCGTCGGCACCACCTATCCGGGAGCGGCGCCGAACGAAGTCGAGACACTCGTTTCCAAACCGCTGGAAGACGAAATCAGCACGATTTCCGGGATCAAACGACTCTCTTCGATCAACCAAGAAGGCTATTCGCAGGTCGTTGCGGAGTTCACCCTTTCCACCGACATCAAAATCGCCGAACAGCAAGTTCGAGACCGCGTCAGCGCGGCGAAATCCAAATTTCCGGACGCGGTCACCGAAGAGCCCGTCATCCGACGGGTCGACCCTTCTGATCAACCGGTGATCAATTTTTCGGTCTCAGCCGATCTTCCTCCCGCGGAACTCTACGATTTGGCCAACGAATTCATCCGTCCACGCCTCGAACAGGTTCCCCAAGTCGGGAAGGTCGAGGTCTGGGGCGGGCGTCGTCGTGAGATCCACGTGAAACTTGACCGCGATAAACTAAACGCCCGGGAAATTTCCGCAAGCCAAGTCGTTCAACGTCTTCGCGCCGCCGGAGAAAACGTGCCGGTCGGAAAAGACGACCAGTCGAATACGGAAACCGTTTACCGAAGCGTCGGTCAGTTCGAAAAAATTTCGGATATCCAGTCCACGATCGTGAACTTCCTCGGGAACGACGTTCCGACGACGATCGCCGACGTCGGCACTGTGGAAGACACTCTCGTCGACGAGACCATGCGCTCGTATATCAACGGAAAACAGTCGCTCTTTATCGTCGCGTACAAACAATCCGGTTCAAACACGATCGCCGTCGTCTCCGACTTGAAAAAACGGATGGCCGGTGTAAACGAACTCCTGAAGCAACGCGAGGGAAATGCGACCATGGGAATCGTCCGCGATTCCTCGCTCTGGATCGATGCGAACGTATTGGACGTGAAGGAAACGATTCTGATCGGGATCCTGCTCGCGGTGATCGTCGTGTTCTTTTTCCTCGGCTCGGGCCGATCGACCATCATCACTTCGCTTGCGCTTCCGAACTCTCTGATCGGAGCCTTCATCCTGATGGCCCTCGCCGGCTTCACGATTAACGTGATGACCCTGCTGGCGCTTTCGATCTCCGTCGGACTCCTGATCGACGACGCCATCGTCGTTCGGGAAAACATCTTCCGACACATCGAAATGGGCAAATCTCCCACTCGTGCCGCGATCGAAGGAACTCGCGAAGTGCGTCTGGCCGTGATCGCGACGACGCTCGCCGTGATCGCCGTGTTCGCCCCGGTGGGCTTCATCCCCGGCGTGATCGGTCAATTCCTACGCGAGTTCGGATTGACGGTCTGTTTTGCGATGATGATTTCACTGTTCGACGCGCTAACGATCGCACCAATGCTTTCCGCCTACTTCGCCGGAAAAGTCGAGCACCTACACTCGAAAAAAGGGCCGATCAACAAGGCTCTCCAAGTCTTTGACCGGTTCCAGTCTTGGCTCGAGGATAAATACGAAGCGACGATTCGGGTGACACTCCGTCGTCCACTGCTCACGCTGATCACAAGTTTCGCGGTGGTGGTTCTTTGCTTTATGTCGGCCAAATTTGTTCCGAGCACCTTCATCCCACCGCAAGACAGTGGCGAGTTCCAAGTCGCTCTCGATATGCCTCCCGGCACGGGACTGGACCGGATGAACGAAGTGGGAAGCGAGGTCGACCAGTACCTTCGCTCCTTCAAAGAGACCGAACTCGTTAGTCTCACCATCGGAAATTATCTTGGCGGCGAATCAAACGTCGCGAACCTTTACGTTCGGATGGTTCCCCGTGCACAACGAGAGGCGAACACCATCGTGTTCAAAGAAACGGTTCGCGACGGGCTCAAGAAATTCGCATTCGCGAATCCGATCGTGAAAGACTTCGACGCGGTCGGCGGAGGAATGCGTCCGTTTAACGTGAATATCATGGGCGAT
>CAZAKW010000085.1:5436-9527 GCA_964485835.1 uncultured Bacteriovoracaceae bacterium | reverse complement strand
TCGCGTAACCCGAACGCGCTTTTCGCCCGATCTCGAGAATCGCGTCGATCGCCAACCGGCTCATCGAAACTTCGACGGAATCCGTAGGCAGAATCTCCATCTGTTTTTGGACGCCCGAGGCGACGGTGCCGGGAAAACGGAAATCCAAAAGAAGCGCATAGCGATAATCCCCGGGATGGTCCGTGTCTTCCTCCGCCCGAATATCGGCGAGGACCCACCCGACCGCGTTTCGTTTCGAATACGCCTCGCTGGGCTCCCTTCGAAGTTCGTCTCCCGTCGCGATCACGACCGCGAATCCGCGCCGTTCTAACCGAGTCTTGAGGTCTTCGCGGATTCCCTGGACGGCTTTACCGCAATCTTTGCAATCGGCATTCGTGCGGACGAAAAGAACGACCCGGCTTGTGCTCGCGCTGCTTAACTGCGAAGCCGTAAACGACAGGTATTGTTTAATGCCGGTCAAATCGACATCGGCCCGGGTAACGACTCCGCCTGCGGTTTTGTAATCCCGAATAAAACGCCCACTGGAGGGAAGAACTTCGCTGCGGAAGATCTCCTCCTGCCAGGCCGGAATATCCCCAAGCTGGGGTCGGGCTTTCTCAATCTGGGCCCGTAGCTGAGGGGCGACCGGATCAGCCGCCCGGGCGTCGACTACGACCAATAGAGAGAAGCTGACGAGGGCCCTAAACAAAAACGTTCGGGGGGCTTGAGATCGGTCCATCCGTGAAATGTTCATAGCTTATTAGATTCTAAAGGGATTTTCCCGAAGGTCCACGGAAAGCGACCGGCTAAAATAAGTCGCGGTTGGGATTGAAACTCAAGCCAGGGTCAGATACAACGCGATGCATTATTCGGTTACTTTCAGTCACCGGAAGGAAATTATGAACTCCCCCCGCTTTATACAATCGTTTAGGCGTTTTTCGGCGCCGTTAGTCATTGCGCTCATCGCGGTAGGCCCGCTCTGGATCGTTTCCACCACTCAAGCGGAGATCATTGGCGGCGAAGTCGTCCAGCCGGGGGACGAGCTTGCGAAGTTTACCGTCATGGTCAGCACGATCGGTCCACCCAACGCGCAAAGTAAAGTCCAATGGGGAATTTGCTCGGGAACTCTGATTTCAAGCAGACTCGTCTTAACCGCTGCCCACTGCGTAACCGACGACGCTGGAAACGTCTTAAGCGAAGACACCCTTATCGAAGTCATCTTTCCGGATGCGAACACTCCGAGCATTACGATCGATACGCTCGGAATTCCGGTGAATCGGCTCCTCGTCAATGCAACCTTTAAGCACGTCGCCGCCAGCAGAAGAGCCGGCATGCAAGATTACACAGCTTTGACGTATAAAACCCACGACCTTGCCCTTTTACATTTAAAAAGGGATGCGCCCAAAGATTTCTCGCCCCTCCTGAAGATCGCGACGCTTGCCGAAATCAAGCAATACGCATCTACCTTGACGGTTGCTGGATACGGTACGGAAGGAACTAAAGAAAACATCGTTCGTTTAAAGTCCGCTTCGGCGGAATTGAACGACTACCGAGAATGGAGCGGCGATCGCTATTCGTTCGTCATGACCGCACGTAAAAGCGGAATCGCTTGTCACGGGGATTCGGGCGGCCCGATGCTGATCAAGCATCCGGCGGACGGATACAAACTCGCCGGCGTCATTTCGACTTCAGATTGCGCTACCCACACGTCGGCGGAACGAATCGCGGACTATTCGGACTTCCTCGCGACCGCGATCGCCGCTTTCAAGCTTCCTCCGGGAACGCCGCTTCCCGATTTTCCTCCGCCACCGGAGGTTAAACGCGACTCGATTCCGGCAAAGGTTGAAATCCCCAAGCCACGCCCTTCGGTCGAACCGAAAGCACCGGGACCCGTTCCGACACGCATTCCGGTGCCGACTCGCCCAAGCTCGCGTTGGCCAACGCTCCAATAATCCTACGTCAACCCCGCTTAGACCAAGTGGACGACGTCAAAACCGAAGATCCGGTTCACGCTCTCGACCATCTGCGGAGTCGTCTGCAGTCCCACCGTTTTGGGCAGCTCCAAGCGGGTTTTAAACGCGGGAGTATTCGGAGCGGCGTTCGTGAATTCGATTCGCACCGGGCACTTGCCGCGGAAAGAGATGATGTTGCGTTTGAGCTCGCGAAGCTGATCGCTTGAGATCCGCTCCAGGGGAATCTTGAGCACGACCTGTTGGACGCGGTTTTTATGGGCTTCGTCGACCCATTCGAGGGTCTTGACGAAAACCTTCGCGCCGTCCGGCGTCGCCTCGACTTCGCCGGTGATCAGCAGCGGCTCGGCCTCGGCGGAAGCCCGCTTGAGCATTTCTTGGTTCTGCGTGAAGGACTCGGGGAAGAACACGATCTCCATCGATCCCATCAGATCTTCGAGCCGAGAGAAAGCCATCCGACTTCCCTTTTTGGTCATGATCTCTTTGGTCTCGGCGATTAGCCCGGCGACTCGGACTTCGGGACGCTTCGGGCGTTGATATCCCCCGCTACCGTAGCCCCCGCTGTTTTCGGCTGCCGGTTTGGCCGCCATCTCGGCCGATTTTTGCACGCCCCATTCTTTCAGCGAATCGATCGACCAGCCCAACCACTCCTCGCAGATTTTCTGCCAGGTATCCATCGGGTGGCCGGAGACGTAAAAGCCGACGACCTGCTTTTCCATCTGGAGTCGCTTCGGCCGCGGCCAGTCTTCGAGCTTTTGGAATATCGCATCGGTGGGGAGAACGAGTTTTACGTCTTCCGCCGAGAAGGAATCGAAGAGCGACGTCTGGCCCAGTTCCTTTTCCTCTTGTTCGTCGGACGCAAACTCGAGCAACTTTTCGAGCGACGCAAGCAGGCTCGGCCGATTCACTTCCGAGATCTGGTCAAATCCTCCGGAGATCGTCAGGGCTTCGAGGACTTTCTTATTCACCTTGCGCGTGGAAACCCGCCGCGCGAAATCTAAGACACTTGCAAACGCTCCCCCGGTCCCGCGCGCTTCCAGAATCAAATCGACCGCGATCCCGCCGACGCCCTTGATCGCTTCTAGGCCGAAGCGAATCGCCGAACGAACGCCGCCGGTCGCGGGATCTTCGACCGCTTCCACCGAAAAACTTTTTTGCGAAAGATTTACGTCCGGCGGAAGCACCGGGATGCGGTTACTTTTGGCGTTGCCAATGTACCGCGTGATCTTATCGGTATCGTTTACCTCGGTCGTCATCAACGCGGCCATGAACTCGGCCGGGTAATGGGCTTTTAAGTAAGCCGTCTGATAAGTGAGCACCCCGTAGGCGGCGGAGTGGGATTTATTGAATCCGTACTCGGCGAACTTCGCCATCAAATCGAAGATTCCTTCGGCGATATCGTCGGCGAGGCCCTTTTTTGCGGCTCCGGCTTTAAACAACTCCCGCTGCTTGGCCATCTCCTCGGGTTTTTTCTTCCCCATCGCCCGCCGGAGTAAATCGGCTTGGCCGAGCGAATAGCCCGCGAGTTCGCGCGCGATTTGCATCACCTGCTCTTGGTAGACGATGACGCCGTAGGTTTCTTTCAAGATCGGCTCTAACTCGGGCACGACGTATTCGATCGGCTCGCGACCGTGCTCGCGGTCGACGAACACGTCGACCATCCCCGACCCTAGAGGTCCCGGCCGATAGAGGGCGCCGATAGCCGTGAGATCCGCAAGCGAGTTGGGCTGCATGCGGGCGCAGAGATCTTTCATCCCGCTGGACTCGACCTGGAAAACTCCGTCCGTATCGCCGCTTGAGATCAGCGCGAATACGGCCGGATCCTCGTAGTCCATCTCGTCTAAAATAAATTCGGTCGCGTTCACTTCGGCGGCGGTGGCATCCTTGCGTTTCGCACGCGCGGCGAGCGTTTGGTTGACGAGTTTAACCGCGTTGTCGATCACGGTGAGCGTCTTAAGTCCCAGGAAGTCGTATTTAACCAGCCCGATCTTTTCGGAGGCGTCCTTGTCGAATTGGGTGACGACGTCGCCGTCTTTCGAGACGTAAAGCGCGCAGTAATTGACGACCGGCTCTTCGGTGATAATCACCCCGGCAGCGTGGATCCCGGCGTTGCGGTAAAGACCTTCAAGCTTGCGTGCGTAC
>CAZAKW010000085.1:0-5426 GCA_964485835.1 uncultured Bacteriovoracaceae bacterium | reverse complement strand
GTCTTCGGGTCCTGCTCCATCATCTCCCGAAGTCGTGGCTCTTTCTCCAGCGCCTGGTCGATCGAAATTCCGAGTTCCTCGGGAATGGCTTTGTTGATCAAGTCGGTTTCCGCGAACGGCATCCCGAGCACGCGGCCGACGTCTTTGATCACGGCGCGGGTTTGGAGTTTTCCGTAGGTAATAATCTGGCAGACGTTTTCTTTTCCGTACTTGCGCTCGACGTACTCGATCACTTCGCCGCGGCGATCTTGGCAAAAATCGATATCGAAGTCGGGCATCGAAATCCGCTCAGGGTTAATAAAGCGCTCGAAAAGAAGTTGGAACTGGATCGGGTCGATGTCGGTAATAAAGAGGGCGTACGCCACGAGCGAGCCCGCTCCCGAACCCCGGCCCGGGCCGACCGGGATTTTCTGGGCTTTCGCCCATTTGATAAAGTCCGAGACGATCAAGAAGTAACCGGAAAATCCGGTCCGCGCGATCATCGTGAGTTCGTCTTCAAGCCGCGAGTAATACTCTTGCTTGCGCGTCTCCCAGTCCGGGGCCGAGATGACTTTTTTGAATTGCGGGGAGACGAATCGTTCCTCGAGGCCCTGGCGAGAGACCTGTTTGAAGTATTCCACGCCGTCGAAATCGGCATCCTTCGCGACGCCTTCCGGACGAAAGTTCGGAAGGTGGTAGATCGTTCGGCCTTGGTCGTCTTTGAATTTGAAAACGACGTCGCATTTCGCGGCGATTTTAAGTGTGTTCTCGACGGCGCCCGGAAAACGCGCGAACCGCTCGGCCATGAGTTTTGCGGGCTTGAGGTAGTACTCCGGCGGCACCAGCGACTTCGGACGATCGAAATCGAGGTTCCGACCGTTCTCGATGCACTGAAGAATCTCGTGGGCCTCGGCGTCCTCCGGCTTGAGGTAATGGACGTCGGTCGTTCCGACGATCTGGACGCCATGGCGCTCGCTTAAGGCGAAAAGCTTTTCGTTAACGTGTTCTTGTTCGGGCAGTCCGTTGTCTTGGAGCTCGAGATAATAATCTTCGCCGAAGCGTCCTTTAAACCATTCGAGGACCTGGACGGCTTCTTCTTCTTCGCCGGTTAAGATTTTGTACGGAATTTCTCCGCGCAAACCGCCGGAGAGGACAATGAGACCGTCGCCATATTTATCAAGCTGAGCTCGGTCGACGAGAAACTTCGGAATTGCGGCCTGTCCCTTCGCCGGCGGAGGCGCGTTTTGGTAAGCCTCGGTGATGATCTTGCAGAGGTTGCGATACCCTTTGAGGTCTTTCGCGAGCAAAACGAGCTGGTGGAATCTCGGACGAAAATTTTGCGACGCCGGCCCGCTTGCGGCGGCCTGCGCGGCGGCGGCTTGGGCGCCCGTGTAGCCTTGCTCGAGATACCAAATATCACAGCCGATGATTGGTTTGACGCCCTTTTCCTTGGCTTGAAGATAGAAGTCGATCGCGCCGAAAAGATTGTTCGTATCGGTGATGGCGACCGCGGGCATCTTAAGTTCGGAGACGCGGGCGAGGAGATCCTCGACGTGGATCGCGCCCTGGAGCAGCGAGTACTGCGTATGGACGTGGAGATGGACGAACGACGGCACAGCGTTCGGAGCGCCGTCGGAATTCGTGGGTGCATTTGGAGCGGAAACTTCGTTCATTTCGTACTGGATCCTAAAACGCCTCCGGCGTTTTTTATTCCCATTCAATCGTAGCCGGTGGTTTGGAGGAAATATCGTAGACCACGCGGTTCACTCCCCGCACTTCGTTACAAATCCGCGAGCTCACCCGCGCCAAAAACTTCGAATCGAAATGGTACCAATCCGCCGTCATCCCGTCGATCGAGGTGACCGCACGGAGCGCGATACAATAATCGTGGGTACGGCCATCGCCTTGAACGCCGACGCTTCGAATCGGGAGGAAAACGCCCATCGCCTGCCAAATTTTATCGTAAAGGCCTTCTTCGGTCAGCGCCGAGATAAAGATCTCGTCGGCGTTACGAAGAATCTCGCAGCGCTCTTTCGTCACTTCGCCGACGATGCGCACGCCTAAGCCCGGACCCGGGAATGGATGGCGACGGATAAATGCCTCCGGTACGCCGAGCTTGCGTCCGATCTCGCGGACTTCGTCTTTGAAGAGGTCCCTGAACGGCTCGAGAAGCTTGAACTTCATGTCCTTGGGCAAACCGCCGACATTGTGGTGCGATTTAATCGTGTGGGCGTGTTTCTTTGGGACGGAGGTGCCGCTTGCGGCACTGGACGGTGCACCGTCCAGGTTGCCACCCTCCGCACTCGAGATCGGCGCCGGAGCGGATTCGATCACGTCCGGATAGAGCGTTCCTTGCACGAGAAACGCAGGGAGAACGCCGAGCGTTTTTTCGAGCCGCTTGGCCTCTTCGTCGAAGATCGCGATAAATTCCGCGCCGATGATTTTTCGTTTCGCCTCGGGATCCGTCACTCCTTTAAGTTTTTCAAGGTAGCGAGCCTCCGCATTCACGCGAGTCACCGGAAGATGCAGCTGCTCGGTAAAGAGTTTCATCACCCGATTTCCTTCTTCAAAGCGAAGAAGACCGGTGTCGACGAAAACGCAGTGGAGGCGGTCGCCGATCGCTTTGTGAACGAGCGTCGCGGCGACCGTCGAATCGACGCCGCCGGAAAGCGCACATACGACGTGCGTTCCTTCGGGAACTTTCTTTTTGATGCGTTCGATTTCCTCAGTGATGAAATCGCCCATCGACCAATCGGGTTGGAGTTTAGAGACGCCGACCAGGAAGTGGCGAAGCAGTTCAAGCCCCCCTTCCGAGTGGGTCACTTCGGGATGGAACTGGATCCCGTAGAGTTTACGCGCGGTATGCTCAAGGGCGGCGATCGCGCCGGAGGCGGACTTCGCGGTCAACACGAACTCGCGCGGGAGGTTTCCCGTCTCGTCGCCGTGGGACATCCACACCTGGCGGAACGCATGTGGAGCGATCGTGCCGGTTTCGTCTTTCGTCAGTTCGTTCGCGATTCGGTACGGCGAACTCGCCGGAAAGAGGTCCGAAGTTTTTTCGGTCGAAGCGACGGGGACGAGTCCCATTCGTCCGTACTCGCGCTTCACGCCGGGTCGAACTTCTCCGCCAAAAGCTTGTACGAGGAGTTGCAGACCGTAACAAATCCCTAGAACGGGAAGCTTCTGCTCGGCTTGATACTCAAGAAACCCTTTGGGTAACGTCGGCGCGTCGACGTCGTAAACACTCGAGGGCCCCCCCGAGAGAATGATCGCTTGGGGTCCGATTACGCGAAGCCGCGCAGGGGTTGCGTCGCCAGGAAAGACGTAAGAGTAGAAACCGATTTCACGCATTCGGCGGGCGATCAGCTGGGTGTACTGCGACCCGTAGTCGAGGATGAGGACCTTATTCGTCATTCGGAATCTTATTGCATACCACGCGCCGAGTCATCCATGAGACTCTCGCAATGGCGGACCTTTTGCCCCTGTGCAATCGGGGCAAGGGGCGAGTTCAAGAATAACCCCAAAGCGTCGCGTCAAGCCCCAGCACGATTCACGTGAACAGTTCACGACCCTGTGCAAACAATAGACGCCGCCTCTTGTGTCGTATGCAGCCATGCGTTATGTCTCGAACACTTTATCGGATCTCCCTTCTCATCATCAACCCCGACGAAAAACGAAGGATATGAACACTAACTGCGGCCCACTGGCATTCATAGGTTTGATACTTGTTTTTTTCGCGTTTCCCGCGAATGCCGCCGTAAGTTTTAAAGCAAGTTATCGCGAATCCGCCAGTCGATTTCAAATCCTCGATTGCGTCGCCCAGTGGTGGGACCATTGCACGGACGATGGAGAGTATCGGAACGAATGGATTCGACGGTTCGGCGCCCTGAACGACCGGGACCTTGAGCTTTTCGAAAACTATAAAAGCCTTAGAGAGAAATACCTGGTTTCAGGAAACGGATCCAGCGATCCACTCTTAAGGGAAGACGGATTTTTCGCTCGAGGATCCGCCGCGCAAGAAGATCCTATTCAATTCATATTCTTTGCTTCGCCGACTCCATCCGAGGCCTTCTTAAAACTCGAGATTTTAGTCGCGCCGGCCGAATTAGAGTGGCTGAAATCATTCTATGATTATTTTGAGCCGAGAACCTCGGTCCTTCTTGAGGAATCAAGAGCGCCGTTTCAAAAGTGGGCCTCGGAACTGACGACTCGCTTAGCCCACCCTGGATATCCAAGATTCTTCAGGAAGATCAGCGCTTTTTTTGGCGTTGTCGCCGACATTGAGTACGAAGTCCTCGTCACATGGTGGCCCCCCATACGTCGAAATACGGCCTCACCCGTGGATCGATACCTGATCTTTCAAAAGAATCCTGTGATCCATATGGCCGAGAATGACCTCGAAATCGTCTTTCACGAAGTGGTTCATACGATTTCGGCGAGGCAGCCGAAGGCTCAGAAACAGGAATTGACACGGAAATTCCTGGGCATGTGCCCGGTAAAGGACCGACTGAAAAGAGGAACCATACTTGAAGAGCCGTTGGCGGTCGCCTTAGGCCAGATCGCCTTCTTGGAAAAATTCGAGCCCAAGACACTTAAATTTGAGAAGGGTCTTTACCGCAACGCATGGATCAGCGCCTTTGCTAAGGCCATATACCCTATACTTAAGTCGGAAATGCATTTGGGCCGCTCAATCACCCATGGGTTTGTCGAGAAGGCGGCGAATCAGTGTGAAGAACTGGTCCGCGCCGCCGAGCTATTAAAGCAAAAATCAGACTGAAAGAATGCGATTGAAGTAGTGGCCGCTCTCTCTTTTTGAAGGTATGCGATTCACGTGAACAGTTACCGCTTCACGCCACGATTCACGTGAACAGTTCCTCGTGCCTCGCCCGATCACCCCGGCGTACGGTAGTTCGGGGCTTCCTGCGTAATCACAATATCGTGCGGGTGGCTCTCCGCGAGACCACTGTTCGTGATCCGTAAAAACCGCGCTTTTTCTTGAAGCTCGCCGATCGTTCCCGCGCCGACATACCCCATGCCCGCTTTCAATCCGCCCACGAGCTGGTGGATATTCGCGCCAAGCGATCCGCGGAAAGGCACGCGACCCTCGATCCCCTCCGGCACGAGCTTTTCGTTATTCGAAACGTCGGCCTGGAAGTAGCGGTCTTTCGAGCCTTGCGCTTTCGACATCGCGCCGACCGATCCCATCCCGCGGTAGGTTTTAAACGAACGCCCCTGGTAATGCACGACCTCGCCCGGCGACTCGTCCGTGCCCGCGAAAAGCGAACCGATCATCACCGCGTTCGCTCCGGCGGCCATCGCCTTCGTGATATCGCCCGATAACTTAATCCCACCGTCGGCGATGATCGTGACCCCGCGCTCGGCCGCCGCGCGCGCGCATTCGCCGACCGCCCAAAGCTGGGGCACGCCGATCCCGGCCACTACACGCG
>CAZAKW010000084.1:0-9563 GCA_964485835.1 uncultured Bacteriovoracaceae bacterium | reverse complement strand
GATACGTTCTCGATCGAACAACCCTTTCGTGGCGAAGGGAAATTCGGCACCGACGAATTTCGAAGCGCTCTTGTCGCCGCCCTCGATCGGGTAATCGCGAAAGTTCCGTTCCGGGGGTCGATTACCGGTCGCGATCAAACGGCGGTCACTCTCAACTTGGGCGCCGACTCGGGCATCGCTAAAGGCGACGTCGTAGTGGTCGGGACGTTAGACGAGGTGAAGTTCCATCCGCTTTTAAAAGTCGCGGTGGACTGGCGAACGACCGCTACCGGGCGCGTCGTGGTGGACGAAGTCGACGAAGGAATTGCTTTCGCCAAGATCGAGCTTGAGGAACATGGACGCCAGATCCAGCGATTTCAAAAAGTGCTCCAGATCATTCCTGCTCCGGAGAACGTTCAGATCGACTCCCGCGTCCTGGACCGGGAAGAGATGGAAAAACGGGCGAAAGAGCCACCTCGGATCGGTTGGGTCTCGCCAGGCCTTTTTTTCGGATCGACAAGTCGGGATACCAATCGCGATGCGGGTAGCGGATTTCTGTACGGGGTGAAAGGTGACGCCCAAGCCTGGTTCACCTCCGATATCTTTGGTGAGTTGCGGATTGCATATGGAAGCGCGCGCTATTCTCAACGCGACGTCGCGACCGAGGCAGAGACACTTTCAAGCGGCAGCCTCTCACTTTCCCAGATGCGGCTGGCGCTGGGATATTTTTATCACGTGACGGGGAACTTCTTTGGGCCGAAAGGTTGGGCGAAGCTGGGGTACCAGAGCACCGCTTACGGCCTGCCCACGAATGCGACCGCCGAAACAAGCAAAGTCTCCTATTCCGGTATGTTCGTGGGGCTGGGTGGCGACCTGCCGGTACGGAATGATTACGGTTTAATTCTGGACGTCGATTTTGGGATCGCGGGCAGCGGAAAAGAAGAAGGGGATTTTTTCGGCACGACTTCGGGCGCGACCATGGTGAATTTTTTTGCTGGCGGGTACGTTTGGCTTCAACCGAAGATGAAATTCCAGATCGGCATGGATTTTAAGTCCCATTCGTTGGATTTCGTGGATGGGTCGACTGTATCGAATAAATCGTTTGCGCTTGCACCGTCGCTTCTGTTTTATTTCTGATCCAAATGCAGAAAAAGCCGACGAAGTCGCAGATCGCGCGGGCGGCGGAGTTATCCGCCGAAGTGGATCGACACAATCACCTCTACCACGTGCTCGATGCTCCTGAGATAGCGGACTCGGAGTACGACCGGCTTTTTCACGAGCTTCGGGAACTTGAAGAGGCATTTCCCTCGCGGCGGACTTCGAACAGCCCGACGACGCGCGGAGGGGGGGAGGCGATCGAAGGCTTCCGGAAAGTAAAGCATCGGGTGCCGATGCTTTCGCTTGGAAACGCATTCAAGGAGGAAGACCTCCGTGCGTTCGACTCCCGGGTTCGGAAGTTCTTAGACCGTGACGAAGACGAACCCCTCGAGTACCACGTTGAACTTAAGTTCGACGGTCTTTCAATGTCCCTGACCTACGAAAACGGGGACCTTGCTTACGCCGCGACCCGTGGAGACGGCGAAACGGGCGAAGACGTAACCCACAACGTCCGTACGATGCGTTCCGTACCTCTTCGCCTCGATACGAAGACACCTCCGAAGTTAATCGAAGTGCGGGGAGAAGTGATTCTCCCGATCCAGGCTTTTGAAAAGTTGAACGAGGAGCAGGCGAAACGAGGCGGCAAGGTTTTCGCGAATCCGCGCAATGCTGCCGCCGGCACGATCCGCCAACTCGATCCGCGAATTGCGGCGGCAAGACCTTTGACGGCTTTTTGGTACGGGGTGGGGGCGTGCGAGGGCCGTTCTTTTGGGTCGATCGACGAGCTCCAGACGACGTTTTCCAATTGGGGGCTTCGAACAGGGAGTTATCGAAAAGTTTGTCAGGGGGTGGACGAAACTATCCGGTTCTACCGGGAGATCGAGCGGGAGCGGGATCGTTTACCGTACGAAATCGACGGCATCGTGATCAAACTGAATCAGTTCCGGGAAATTGATCAAGCGGGGTATGTCTCTCGCGCGCCGCGAGGGATGATCGCGTTTAAGTACCCGCCCCGCCAAGAAACGACCGTAGTCGAAGACATCGTCGTTCAGGTCGGTCGTACCGGTGCGCTCACCCCCGTCGCCCATCTTCGTCCCGTGAAAGTGGGAGGCGTCATGGTCAGCCGCGCGACGTTGCACAATCAAGACGAGATCGACCGTAAGGACGTTCGCATCGGGGACACCGTTTTCGTCCAGCGTGCCGGGGACGTGATTCCGGAAGTCGTGGCGGTGATTCTGGAAAAACGCAGTGGGAAGGAAAAAAAGTTCAGCATTCCCGAATGGTGCGAAAAAAACGGGATTGAATTCGAGCGCCGAGACGGCGAAGCCGCGTATCGCGCCAAGAATATCGGCGGCGAATTGATCAAGCGGAGACTTGAGCACTTCGCGATGAAAGACGCGATGAACATCGACGGCCTCGGGGAGAAAATCGTCGAACTTCTCGTGGAAGAAAAATTGGTGGGTACGTTCGCCGATCTTTACCGAATCCGGGCTGAGGATTTACTGGCACTGGAAGGATTCAAAGAAAAATCCTCCCGGAAATTGGTCGATGCGATCGCGGCAAGCCGCGAGCCCGAATTGGCGCGATTGATATTCGGCCTGGGGATCCGGCACGTCGGAGAAGCGACCGCGAAGTTGCTGGCGAAGCATTTCGGTTCGGTCGGCAATTTGCTCACGGCTGACGAAGCGGCGTTCATGGAGGTCCACGAGATCGGACCGGAGGTCGCGAAATCTTTACGCGATTATTTCGGATCCGACGAAGGACGCGCGGAGGTCGCCGCTTTGCTGAAGGAAGTGAGTCCGAAAGCGCCAAAGAAAGCCTCTGCCGGCGCGGTTTTTAGCGGTAAAACGCTCGTCCTTACGGGCACCTTTCCGACTCTTTCTCGAAGCGATGCGGCCCGATTGGTTGAAGAAAACGGAGGTAAAGTCGCCTCGAGCGTTTCCAAAAAAACCGACCTCGTGGTCGCTGGCGCCGAAGCCGGCAGCAAACTCGATAAGGCCCAGGCCTTGGGAATCGAAGTGATCGACGAGGCCGAGCTGCTTCGCAGGCTGACGCCTTAGTCACCGTTCTGACGCACGTATCGATTTTCAACTTCCTGCAAATTTATTAACACGTGCTAAACTCGTGGCTATGGCGAAAGACGGTTGGTCCAAGTTCCGGGAAAAAGAAGAGAGACGAGACGAGGAAGAGCGGCAAAAAATCCAAGCCGAGATGCGCAAACTCAATCCGAGCGCGGACTTCGTGGAGGGCGCGACCGCCGATAAGTTGATGATCGAGTTGATTTCAAAATGCGAGACGCTGATGGATCAAATTTCGAATCTCTATCAGATGTGGATTCAAGGGATGGAACGAACGCCGCCCGTTACCCAGCGAAAGCATCTTGAAGACTTGGTTTTGAAAATCCAATCAGCGTCGAAACCGACGGCGAATCTTCGATTTCGCGTGGCACAGTTTCAAACGCGGTACGCGACTTTCCGGGACAAGTGGGAACGGATCGCTCGAGACGTCGAGACCGGAAAAATCGTCGTTCGTCGCCGCGGAGCTTAACGCCCATCCGTGGGCTTCCAAAGCGTCCGTCCGATCGCGCTTTTCCATCGGGCGATTTCCGCCCCGCGCTGGGTCGGGGTGATCGATGGCTTAAACTCGCGGTCGATCTTCCAGACCTTTTCGATTTCTTCGAGGCCCGTCCAAATCCCGGCGCCCAGTCCGGCGGCAAAGATCGCCCCGAGCGCCGTGCTCTCGATGTACTTCGGGCGACGCAAGCGTACGCCTAGGATGTCGGCTTGAAATTGCATGAGCAATTCATTTGCCGAAGCGCCGCCGTCGACGTTCATCCCTTCAAGCGGGCGCCCGACGTCTTGTTGCATGGCCGCGAGGAGATCGGCGATTTGAAACGCGATTCCTTCGAGCACCGCTCGCGCCATATGGGCTTTCGTCGTTCCACGAGTGATTCCGGTGAATAAACCCGTCGCTTGGGGATCCCAGTGGGGCGCACCCAAGCCGGTGAGAGCGGGGACAAAGGTCACGCCTTCGCTCGTCGGAACGCTTGCGGCGAGCACCTCGATTTCGGCGGCGTCCGTGATGGCGCCTAAACCGTCGCGAAACCATTGGACGGCGGAGCCAGCGACGAAAGTGGAACCTTCGAGCATGTAGGTGATATTGCGGTCGTCGTTGAGAGGACCAAGCGCCCAGGCAATCGAGGTGAGAAGGCGGTGTTGCGAATAGACCGGTTTGTCGCCGGTATTGAGAAGCAGGAACGCACCCGTGCCGTACGTGCATTTCGCTTGGCCCGGGCGAATGCAAGCTTGGCCTAAAAGGGCAGACTGTTGATCGCCAAGAATGCCGGTGATCGGGATGCCGTCCGGAAGAAACGACACGCCTTGGGTTTTGCCAAATAAGCCGGTTGAGGGTTGCACCGACGGCCAAATGGATTTTGGGATTCCCAAAGCGTCGCATAGCGTTTCGTCAAACCGGCGCTGCTCGAGATGGAAGCATAGGGTACGCGAAGCGTTGGAGGGTTCCGTTACGTGCGCGGCGAACCCGGTCAGCTTCGCCACGAGATAGCTATCGATCGTGCCCACGGCGAGCCGACCTGCTTTGGATGCGGTTGCGACTCGGGGCCAGTTTTGAATTGCCCACGCCGCCTTCGTTCCGGAGAAATAAGGATCGAGCAGCAACCCGGTGGCTTTTTGGAAAACCCCTTCAAGCGATTGTTTTTTGAGCGACTCGCAGAGTTCGGCGGTCCGCCGGTCTTGCCAGACAATCGCGTTGCCGAGTGCCTCGCCCGACGTTCGGTCCCAGAAACAAAGGGTTTCCCTTTGGTTCGTAATCCCGATCGCAGCGATCGAATGGGCATCGACCCCTGATTTTTCCAGAACCGCTTCGACGGTTTTTCCAACCGCGCTCCAGATTTCCTCTGGATCGTGTTCGACCCATCCCGGTTTTGGAAAAATCTGGGGAAAATCCAGCGAAGCCTCGGCGATGAGATTGAGTTCGGAATCCATCAAGATCGCCGTGGTACCGGTCGTACCTTCGTCGATCGCAAGCAGGAAAGGTTTCATGCGTCCATTATGGTCGCATTACTCCTGCATGAGGCAATAGCCTTCATTCGTTTGATAGTTGATCTTCACGTTTAGGTCGCGAAGTTTTTCGCGAAGTTTTGAAAGGTGGAAATCAAACGCCTTCGGGCTCAGCGCCTCGCTCTTCCAGACTTCTCCGATGATTTCTTCGCGATTCAGCCGGCGTTCCGGGTTCCGGAAGAAAAGCGCGAGAATCTTATACTCCGTCTGGGTGAGCTGGATCAATTTTTCCACGGAATCGCGGCTCACCGTTTGGGTGAAGGTATCGAGTAAGAGTTCTTTAAAGCGGGGTTTCGCAAGCGACAGGCCGGGTGCTTGCCCCTTCTCGTTCAAGATGCGGTTAATTTTGAAGAGAATTTCGTTCTTATTGACGGGCTTCACGAAAAAGTCGCGGGCGCCTTTTTTGAAACAGTCCTGGAGAAGGTTGTAATCGTCCGAAGCCGAAACAACGGCGAATGGCATTTCGAGGGTCGCGGCGGAGCCCAAGAATTGGGTAAAATCACCGTCGGGCAGGTGGAGATCAGCGATTAGCAATTCAGGTTTTCTGTTCTCGCTCTTCGCCAGCGCTTCCCGGAGGTCGCTTAGCGACTTAAAGTAATGGGCATCGAACCCGGCGTCGAACATTTTTTGATACAGGACAATGGCATCTTCGTCGTCTTCCAAAACCCACAGATGCGCCATGTTCTTCACTGGTCCACCGCTCATAAGAAAATTTTCGCTCAACATTCTCTGGTCCCATCGCCGACGCCCTCGGGGAGTCGGGGCTCACAAGGTCTTGTCTTAACGTATCCTCTTACTCAATAACTGCTCGTTTATCGACTTGCGAGCGTTAAAAAATCAAACTCGAATAATCTGGGCCTCTTCAAGGAAGTGAAAAGCACAGGTTGCGGCTAAACGAGCGGTCCGACTGCTTTCATCATGAAGGGGATTTAATTCGAAAATTCCGAGTGAAATCACCTTTTTATTCGCACCCGCCAATTCGCAGAATTCCACTAACTCAGAAGACGAAAATCCCTCCGACTGAGGCGCAGAGACTCCGGGCGCGAATGATTCAGCAGCTGAATCCAGGTCTAAACTAACCACAATTGCATCTACTTGACTCGCTAGTTTTTCCAAACCTTGTGTAAAATTGAAAATCGCTTGGGAATGGCGACATGCATCAAAATTCACGATTTCGACTTCTTTCTCTAGCGCATATGCCCAAAGTTCTTGCGCATTGCAATGCGATTGGATCCCAAACTCGATTAGATCGGGTCCGCGGAGAATTCCGGACTCTATGGCTAAGTAAAAGGGGCTCCCACTGGAAATTTTCGGAGCTGGCTTTCGGAGGTCCAGGTGGGCGTCAATATTTATGCAACCGATTCGGGCATCCGGTCCCAGATGACGTCGAATCCCATTGAGCTGGGAAAATCCATGGTCGTGACCCCCGCCCACGACGACGGTTCGATCCGCTCCCAGCGCGGCTTCGCGCACGAGTTCGGATGCTCGTTCATGATTTTCTTCGATGGTCGTTCCGATCGAAGAAAGCTCAAGTGATTGATGGAGACATTTTTTCAACGGTGCCATTCCGGGCTTCACGCCGCTGAGTTTCGCGAAAGATTCACGAAACGCCCGCGGCCCATGAGCGGCGCCGATACGTCCGCCGACGTTTTCCACGCCGAGGTGATCCGGTATTGAAACGAGGCTCCATTTGAATCCCATCGCTGATTCCCTTAAACTCAACGTTACTTGAGGTCCGAATCCAATGTCTGAAAAAAAGTGGTTTATCTACGTGCAGGATCACCACGAAGGTCCATTCACGGTCGAGGAGATCTGGGGCGGAATTTCGTCCGAACGTTTCCAGCGGACCGCATTCGTGTGGGCGGACGGGATGAAGGATTGGCAGCCAATGGCGCAGGTTCCGGAATTCGCGAGCGAACCCGTGGCGGAAGCCGTTGCGGTCGATGTCGCGCCGACTCCTGATGCCGAAACCGAGGCCGTCATACCCCAGCCGATCGAAGCGGCTCCCGTCCTGGAACAGTCTCCGACATTAACTCCGATGGCCGAGGTGTCAGAACCGGTGGTCAATCGGCCGCAAGCGGAGGACGTCGCTTCGACGAAAACGACGATCATTGAAATCGGAAATCTCGGAGACGATCAACCGAGCCAAGCCAATATCATCCGGCCCGCTGTTTTAGGCGCTGGCGCGGCGACGCGTCCTTCGACCCAGAGCCCCGGCGAGAAGACCCCTTTCATTACGCCGCGGATGAAACCGATCTTTCTTGCCTTCGCGATTCTCGGCGTCCTTTTTGGATTCGAGCGCGCGGGGCTTTTAAAGCGCGCCGAAGACCGGATCGGGGCGATCTTTTCGACGCTGCCGCCCCTGCCGGACGTCGCTCCCGAAGAATACGAAGAACTGAAGAAGGTCGCGAAATCTTCGCCTTCGGACGGTCCGCAAGTCGCATTGGCGTTGTCGAAGGCGGATCCTTTATCGCCGATCTTTTACGTGGCGACGAATCTTCCGGAAGGAGCTCGATTCGAGATTTACATCGAGGGCGTCGCCCACCGGATCCTAAACACCCTTTCTTATAGCGGAAAATTGGCCGTGACGACGAATAGGCGCCTCGCAAAATCCCAGCCGCTTCGTTATGCCGACGGAAAGCCGATCCCTCGCGGCGAATATATGGTTTACGTGATGGAGGCGCCAACCGGACAGCCGGATTTGGTTTATAAGGAGCTTCTCCAGCTTGCGCCGATCGCGCGTAAGTTGCCGTTCCATCTACCCCAGGAGCGTCGCTTGGTTTATTCCAAGCAAATCTTCTTTGGCTCGAAAGACGCGACTTATCAGCAACGATTGAAGGAGTTCCACGATGGGCTTGTCGCGAAAGCGAAAGCGGAGCTGATGGAGCTTGATCAAGGGTTAGCGACGCTTGAAAGCCAAGCCCTCGTTTCGATCTCCGCTTATGACCGTCTGAAGCGGCAGCCGATTGGTCCGCGGCAGAAACAGGCGTGGAACGAAATCAACCAGACCTGGCGACCGATCCAAACCCAGATTATCCAGCGCTATGCGGGATTTTCAGCGGATCAAGTAAAAGAAAATTACTTCCATTGGAATTTGGTGACGGAGTTCATCGTCGTCGAGAAGATCCTTTCCGATCTCCATTCCGCGGAAGAGAAACTCTTCACGACCTCCGCGGACGTCCGTAGGCTTCAAGCAGAAGTCACCGACCTCCGCACCCAGTTCGAGACGCGTAAAACCGCTTTGAAAACGGCGATCGACAAAGCTTTGTCGAATCCGACCGACCCCACGACGGGCCTTCCGGTCCGAGCCACCATCGAGACGCCGCCGGCAGCGAACGCTGCCCCGAGCGGAGGAAATTGAAAATGAGCGACTCTTCTGAAAAATCCGGAATGGACCGTCGGGGTTCGCGTCGCCGCCCCATCCTTGAATCATTTTCGTTTTTCGTGGTCGTCCCGCAAAAAGGGTTCCACCGACTGCGTGTGGTGGACGTGAGCGATACGGGCGTGGGATTTGACTACGATATCGTGGGCGAGATGAAAGAAGCGTTCCCGGTGGCCGTGGGCGAGTCTTTCGAACTCCAATTTTATTTGAACCAGACTTTATTTATCCCTGTCCACGTGAAGGTCGCCCGCATCGACGACTCCAAAGTGATCCGTCGCGTGGGCGCTGAATTCACCTCCAGCGGGACGCCGGCGCATGCCGGTTTAGCCGCGGTGCTCGACATGATCGATAAGGTCTCCGAAATCGTCCAGTTTGATTCGATTTCCGAGTGATCATTTTTTGACGATCATGCCGTCGGTTAAAAAAATCTCGGCTAGGCAATAAAGAGTCGTTCAAGCGGGGCGTGTCCTTTCCGATACGGGGTATGGAAGGAAATTTACGTCTATGGCGGACAAGCATACCGAGAACGAGAACCGAGTGATTGATTTGAACGAGATTCGCACCCAGCGGCTCGAGGAAAAACGGCGCAAAACCGAGCGCGTTTTTATGAATCAATTCCTAGGCGTTTATTGCATGACCGGCGCGAATTCGATGCACCAGATCGAGATCGTCGATGTCTCTGAAGAGGGGCTGGGGTTCCAAGTCCCTTTCAATCCCGAAAAAGACTTTCCGATCACGGATAAGGACTTTCCGATCCGACTTTATTTCAATCAGGAATCGTTTCTTCAAGTCCACGTGACGATCCAGAACTCACGCCCGGCCGTCCAAAACGGCACTCGTTACACCCGCTACGGCTGCCGAGTCGACCCGTCGACCTCCACGTATGCGGCGTTCCAGGCGTTTGCCCGCACACGTCCGGAATTCCTCGCCATGACCGGCCTGCCCGGCTACCTCTCCCTCGGCTTCACGCACGCGCTGTACATCGTTATGGCCGGGGCGGCAATCATCAGCTACACGGCCCGCGT
>CAZAKW010000083.1:0-9590 GCA_964485835.1 uncultured Bacteriovoracaceae bacterium | reverse complement strand
GGTCGTGATCAGATTAAGACCGTATTCGCGTTCGAGTCGCTCCTGGACGACGTCCATGTGGAGAAGGCCTAGGAATCCGCAGCGAAACCCGAATCCAAGCGCGGTCGACGTCTCGGGCTCGAAAGTGATGGCCGAGTCGTTGAGGCGAAGTTTTTCCAGCGACTCTTTTAAGTCGTTGTATTCGTCGGCGTCGATCGGATAGACGCCGCAAAAAACCATGGGCTTGGCTTCTTTAAACCCGCCCAAAGCTTCTTTGGCCGGGTTTTTCGCGTCCATGATCGTATCGCCAACCTTCATATCGCGAACGTCCCGGATCCCGGTGACGATTGCGCCGACCTCGCCGGAGGCGAGTTCGAGAACGTCGTGGAACTTGGGCGTGAAAGTCCCGAGACGTTGGATCTCGAACTCTTTACCCGCATGCGCGAGATGGATCTTCATTCCTTTTTTCACTTTACCTTCGAAGATCCGGCAAAGGGCGATCACGCCTTGATAAGGGTCGTACCAGCTGTCGAAAATCAGCGCGCGAAGCGGCTCGTCGTCCGCGTCTTTAGGGGCCGGGAAGATCGTGACGGCGGCTTCCAGGATGTCGTCGATTCCGATCCCGGACTTGGCCGAGCACATGACCGAGCGAGACGTATCGACCAGGCCGATCACCTCCTCGATCTCCGCTTTCACCCGTTCGGGATCCGCCGAAGGAAGATCGATTTTATTAATCGCCGGAAACACCTCGAGATTATTCTCGAGCGCCATAAAGACGTTCGCCAAGGTCTGGGCTTCGACGCCTTGAGAAGCATCGACGACGAGAATGGCGCCTTCACAGGCGGCGAGGCTTCGCGAAACCTCGTAAGTAAAGTCGACGTGCCCGGGAGTGTCGATCAAATTGAGGACGTAGGTTTTTCCGTCTTTGGCGGTGTAATTCAGACGTGCCGACTGGGCTTTGATCGTAATTCCGCGCTCGCGTTCGATATCCATCGAATCTAGAAGCTGGGCTTCCATCTGGCGAGCGGTGACCGTTCCGGTACGTTCCAACAACCGATCGGCAAGAGTCGATTTACCGTGGTCGATGTGCGCGATAATGCAGAAATTTCTGATATTTTTAGACATGATTGGGCTTGCGCTTGGGTTATCAAAACCAAGCCCGAATTGATACGCCTACCGATAAGCCATCTTGAGGTAGTAAAGAACGACAAGTGGGAAGAGAATCAGAAGCGTAAGTCCGCCCTCCATGCGAAACATCTGCCACACAAGAGGAACCTTGTAGGGCTTTGGCGTCGGTTTTTCCGCCACGGATGGGTCGTTCGGGGAGGGGTTGAGAGGGTTGCTTGACTTTTTCATTCCAGTTTTCTCACGGTGGTACCTAAGATTATGGCCGCGATTCGCGATTCGGGCGAGAACGAAAAAATCTTAAAAGGACTTTTGATTCAAGACATTGCGCGTGGCGGCAACGGCGTTGCTCGATATGAAAATCGCGTGATATTCGTGCCTCTGACTTTGCCGGGCGACGTCGTGACGGCGCGAATTGTAAAAACCGATAAGCGTTTTGCAACCGCGGAAGTTCTTGAAATCGAGGCACCCTCGACAGACCGAGTCACCCCGCCTTGCGCCGTTTTTGGCGTTTGTGGAGGGTGTACTTGGCAGCACGTTCCTTACGACCTTCAGTGGAAGACGAAACGGAACGGGGCGTTGCACGCACTTTCGCGGACAGGACTTCGCTATAATGGGCGCGTCGAGGAGTTTCCGGCAGCCCACCCATGGACGTACCGGAACCGAATTCAGCTGCGTGCGCGGGTCGTTTCTTCCGACGAAGTCCAGCTCGGTTACTACGCGCGAGGGTCCAGGGAGGTGGTCGGCATCGAGCGCTGTGAAATCGCGCGCGAAGAATTGAATTCGCGGCTGCCCGGTATTCGAGCGGAAGCCTTGAAACGAGGCGGCGAATCAAAAGTCGAGCTGGAAGTTCTTCCCGACCAAACGGTGCGGGAGGTTTGGGATGCTGCCCATGGCGCGATGGGGTTTCGCCAGATCAACGACGAACAGAACGACCATCTGCGTGCGTACGTGCGGGCCAATCTTTCGGACGGCATTCACTTGTTGGACCTTTACGGTGGGAGCGGAAATTTTTCTTTTGCCGACGCTTCTCGCTACGCATTCGTCGAATGCGTCGATGTCGGTTCGCCCGAAGGCGGATTTCCGGGACAACCCGCAAATTACCGGTTTTACCGAAGCGACGTCGCGAGATGGCTGGATCGGCGAGCGAAAGAGGCCGCCAAGGGGCTTTTTAAAGTAAAAGGTTCTAGCGTGGAAGTCGTTTTGGATCCGCCGCGTGAGGGATTGGGGGATCACTCAAATAAAATCGCTCGGTCCCTCGACGAAATTGGCGCAGAGAAAATCGTCGCAATCGGCTGCGACGCCGATTCGTGGGCTCGCGATATGTTCCGCCTTTCCAACTGCGGCTGGCGTCTTGAACGAGTTGCGATCTTCGATCTTTTTCCCCAGACTCCGCACGTGGAGTCCGTGGGGGTGTTAGTCCGAGACTAGGCCTTACGGCGTTTGACCGAGAAACTGCTTTTGCAACCGTTCGATTCCCGAATCCGAAGGCTTGCCAAACCACATCGAGACGATTTTTTTCATCGTGCCTGGCTCGAAGGTCGCCGTTTGAAGCTCGTTTTTCATATTTTCAAAACGCGCGCTTTCGGCGCCGTCTTTGTTCTTTTCGAATACGATCGTGGTCGTCGACTTTTCCTTCGCGTCGCCTCCCTTTTCCACCATCGTCAGTAAGGCTTGGATGGATGGGTTTTTCGGATCGACGTCGTTTTTTTCCAGGGAGTCCTTAAACCCCGAAATCAATTTTCCGGTTCCGACATCCCGAAGAAACGTGAGCGTCACTGCCAGGACCGGCTGCGCGGACAGCGTTTCCGCACCTTCGGCGATCGTTTTTGGCGTTGGCAGGCCCGGGCTTGAATAAATTTGCGCGACGTACACGTCCGCCCAGAAGATGGCGATTTTCTTTTTCCGAAGCCCGCTCACATAGAGGCCCAGCGGAGTCGCCTTGTCGCCAACCATCACGGTCGCTTCCTCGGCGAGTTTGACGGATTCGATGGTCTTCGAACCGGGTTTGGTCACCAGCAATGCGCCGAAAGCGATCGAAGGCATGATCAACAGGGCGAACAGAGGAATGCGCGGCATCGACATAAAGGTTCTACTTTCTCGATATTTCTGGTCGGACGAAGACCATTGTTTGACACTGCGAACGGTAAGGCCTTAATCTATATAAGAAATGTTTCGCGCACCCCGCTTAAATGCAAGCTTCATTCAACTTTTTTTGACGACGCTGCTCGTGGCCCTTCCCCTGGTGGGTTGTGGTTCGGCATCGAAGTATGACGACGGAGGGAATTCGAAGTCTCCGCGGGAACGAGCGCAGCTTTTAATCGAAGCGGCGAACGGGTCGATGATCGAAGGCGATCCGATCGGAGCTTTGCAATATCTCGAGCGGGCGGAGAACCTCGATGCGAAATATGCACCGATTTACCACGCCAAGGCATTAGCGTTTTCTCATCGCAAGGATTTTGGCCGAGCGTTAGTGGAGATGAAAAAATCAGTGGATCTCGATCCCGAGAATCCATTCGCGCTCAATACGTACGGCAAATTTCTCCTGGATTCGGGTCGACTCGACGAAGCCGAAGCGCCCCTTGTAAAAGCCGGGAATAATGCGATCTTTCGAGAATCTTACAAAGCCAATACGAACCTCGGGATTTTGTATTATCGGAAGAACGATTTCGTTCGGGCGGAAGCGCGTTTTCAGAAGGCGATCAACGACGATCCGACTAATTCATGTATCGCTTATTATTACCGCGGGCATCTCGCGGTACGGAAGAACGACCTCGCCGCCGCGGAAGAACTCTATCAACGGGCCTCCCAAAAACAATGCGCCGCTTTCGCGGACGCCCACCTTGCGGTGGGGATGATGTTCGAACGCCAAGGCAAATACGACGACGCCCGTAAAAAATATCTCGAGCTCAAGCAAAACTTTCCGGACGCAAAATCCACAGAAACGGCGATGGAGCGGCTGAAGAAAATTCCATGAGCGAAGATCGGAAACCGACTTTAGGGGAATTTCTCCGAGCAGAGCGTGAAAAGCGCGGGCTTACGATCGAGCAGACCTCTTCGGCGACGAAAATCGGTTTGAAGATTCTTCGGCAACTCGAGGCAGACCAATATTCCGAACTTCCTGCCTTGCCGTTTGTTCGCGGATTCGTGCGAAATTACGGAAAATTTCTCGGTCTGGACGGAGAAAAGCTTCTGAAGGATTACGCCGGCTTTTTGGAAGAGCACGCCAACGAGCGTCCGAAACGTGATGCCGGCCATAGTGGGTATGCGTTCGAGCGGCCCGACGGCGAGCAGAGCCGAAAAGTCTTATGGGGCGTGATGGCGGGCATGCTCATCTTTGGGGGCGCCGTCGTCGTTCTGTTTAAACCAGCGGTGAAGCGCCGCCACCATCGCAGCGAACCGCTCGCCCCGCCTTCGTCTAGTCCGTCGGCGGTGCCAAGTCCGCAGCCTTCCGCGTCCCCATCACCCGGGAGTAGTCCTTCGCCGAGCGTAAGCCCCTCGCCCGGCGTAGCGGTTCAACCTTCACCGAGTCCGGTCGTCGTCCCAAAACCAAGTCCTTCACCGCTACCGTCTCCGAGTCCATCGCCAAGCCCATCGCCGCAACCCTCCCTGAAGCCATCTCCCTTGCCGAGCCCAAGCCCTGCGCTCGCTCCGCTGCTCTCGCCGGAAGAGGACCAGAAACGCGATCCGCTTCAATCCGGCACCAACTATCCACCGAAAGAAGTTCGCTACAAACTCGTGTTCCGCACCAAAGCCGACGTTTGGGTTCGTTATCGGTGTGATGATAAGAAGTTAATGAAGTTCGCGTTAAAGGCGGGGAAAATTCTCGTTTTACGCGGCAAACAGAGAGTCCATTTCCAGGTTTCAAATTCCGACTCGATCACTTTGCAAATCAATGGATCTTCGGAAACTTTCCTTTCCAGTCATCCCGCGACTTTTTCGTACGCCGGGAACTCTACGGTGGTGTGGCCGATTCAAGCTCGCGAAAATATTGAACAAAACTTCAATGTTGGGCCTGCACTCCCGGCTACTCCGAGTTCTGCCGAAACCGAATAAATTTCACCTATTCACAACGGGTTCAAATTATCCCCAGGATTATCGAAAGTTATCCACACGGATTAACCCTATGATTTCTATACTTTTATCGTCTTATATTTGATCTTTTACACAACGAAAGGAGAAGTTATCCACAAAATGGGTGTTTTTCTCGGGTTTTTGCCAAGTTTTAGGATGATTAAAAATTGACGATGGCCTCTTTGCCGAGGAAATCAGCCATTCTGGCAAAATCTTGACGAAAACTTAATCAATCCAAAACCGAGTTTACCAGGTGGTTCTGCGGTATCCGCGGATGCCAAGGACCAGTAGAAAAAGATTCGGAATCAGCATTGCGAGAAAGGGAGGAATTTTCCCCGTGTATGCCCAATTCTGAAATGCGGTCTGGGCAATATAGAATGGGACGATGACCAAAATCGCCGTTAGTGCCGCTCCAGAACGAACCGCGCGCCCACGGACAGTCCCGTATCCGATTCCGATCAATACGAAGAGAAACGGAGCTAAAGCCGTCATCCACCGTTTATAGATTTCAGTACGAAATTCCCGCCGTCTTCTCGGATCGGTCTCGTTCTTTTGAATCGATTTTAAAACCGAGTACGGTTGGTTGGTCGGCTTTCCGATCGCGGTATTCGTTCCCGCATCGACCCGGAGATAGACCTGATACTCCTGGAAATTCATCTTCTGATAAGTGCCGGCCTGGATATCGTTGGAATGGATATTCCCGTCGTAGAGCCGCAGGGCGATCGATGCACCGAGCTCCGACTCGACTTTTACCGGCACGATCTCACCGGCGCGGGCGATGATCGCGAGCGGATTGCGGGGATCCCGTTCGTCGTAAATGAAAACCTTCTCCAATTCGTTGGTCTTCTGATCCACTTTTTCCGCGTAGACGAGAAGATCGAAAAAGCCCGTGGTGAAGGTGCCTTCTTTGATGGTGGCGATGGGCTTCGTGTTGGTCAATTGGAGCAAGGTCCCTTTAAGCGCGAATTTCGCCGTCGGAACCCAATCCAGGTTCAAGCCTAGCGACGCCGCGGCCACGATCGCGCTCAAGACGAATCCCGGTAAGGCCAACCGATGGATGCTCATCCCGTTGGCCTTCATCGCCACGAGTTCCGAATCCGCCGAAAGACGCCCGAACGCGACGAGCACGGCGATCAAAAAGGCGAGGGGAAGCGCCAAGGGAAGAAACGAGATGATCATCAGCCCGACCATCTTAAGAAGAATCATCACCGGCACGGAATGTTCGATCAGCGCTTCCGCCAGGCGAAGGGTTTGGAACATCAAAAAGATAAACGAAAAAAAGACCAGGCCTCCCAGGAACGGGCCCGCGATTTCGACGATCACATACCCGTCGAAGCGGATCGGAAGAAGGCTGCGAAAAAACGATTTTCGCGGTGTCCTCGGGGCGACGGCATCCTTCTTAGTAGGCATTCTTATTCACGAAGCCTTTCCAGAGGGTCATCAACAGGATTTTGAGATCGAGTCCGTACGACCAGTTGCGGATATAGTAGAGGTCGCATTCGATCCGCGCCTCCAAGGAAGTATCGCCGCGCCAGCCGTTCACCTGCGCCCAACCCGTGATGCCTGCCTTTACTTTATGGCGAAGCATATAGTGAGGGATTTCGCTGCGAAAGCGGTCCACAAATACCGGCCTTTCCGGGCGCGGGCCGACGAGCGACATCTCGCCGCGCAGAACGTTCCAAAGCTGCGGAAGTTCGTCGATTGAACTGGCGCGGAGAAAGGCTCCAACCGGTGTGCGACGCCCATCGCCGGGGGAAGCCCACACGGCGCCGGTGGACGTTTCGGCATCGATCCGCATCGAGCGGAATTTCCACATCTTAAAGGATCGGCCATCAAGCCCGCAGCGCTCCTGGCTGTAGAAGATCGTTCCTTTCGAGGTGATTTTCACGAGAATCGCGATGACCAAAAGAAGGGGAAAAAGGGCGACCAAACCGACCAGGGCAAGTACGAAGTCGGTCGCGCGTTTAAATAAAGCACCGATGCCGTCAAGCGGCGATTCGTTCAGCTTGACGATCGGAGTGCCGTCGAAATCTTCGATGGCGCAGCCTAAGGTGACATAGTCGTGGATATCGGGGACCAGCTGGATATCGATCGCTTCGTCCTTTAAAGACTTTAAAATTTCGTCGAGACGATCCGCGTATTTGCGAGGCAAGGAGATCAAAACTTGGTCGGGGCGGTATTTGCCCATGGCCGTCGCCAAATCGGAAAACCCTCCCAGCACGGGTACTCCTTGAATCGATTGCGTCTTCGAATCCGGGGGGGTCAAGACGCCGACG
The DNA here is from genome assembly GCA_964485835.1 of uncultured Bacteriovoracaceae bacterium. GTDB lineage: Bacteria > Bdellovibrionota > UBA1018 > UBA1018 > UBA1018 > JACMQW01. The sequence goes on along the minus strand of CAZAKW010000083.1, from coordinate 2,136 downwards.
ACCGAGATTCCGATTTCTGGAAACCGCTTTAATTTCCAGAGCAAGGTGTCGACCGCGGCGCCTTCGCCAACGATCAAAGCATGCCGGAGATTATAACCCTTCCTCCGCATCGAACGCAGGAGATTACGAACGGCGAGCCGGAGGAAAAGCAGGGTCAACCCTCCAATTACGCCGAAATAAAGCATCACGCCGCGTGAATACTTGTACTCCGCAAAGAGGTAGGTGATCGCGATGAAAAGAAGCATTGCGATCGAATGCGCGCGTAGGACCAAGAACGCTTCGTGAGTGCGTCTTAACATGCGCCGGGAACGGTAGAGTTTCGCCGACGCGAAAACGGTCTGCCAGAGAATCACGATGAGAGGCGTCAAAGCTGCATACCGAGAAAATTCGGGGAACCCTTTTGTCACCTCAATGACCGGCAAATAAAAACGAAGCCAATACGAGGCGATCCACGCCGTCGCGATGACGCATGCGTCTACGGCGCGGTAAGTGAGGCCAACGGTTTGGTGATAACGCTTCAACATGATTTTGCTCAGTCGGATTTTGATCTATGTTAGTTGAATCGCTCGATTTCAGAAACAGAAACGGAGTTTCTTACCCATGATTCAGCTTCCCCGATTCGAGGCCAAAAACGCTGCCCAAAAATCCGACATCGACGTCGTTTTCGTCGTTCAAGACACGGGTAAAAAACCGATTCCCCCTCGGGGAACCTATGCGAGCGTGGTCGAGAAGCTTCGAAAAGGCCAGTCTTTCGGCGCTCGTCTAGGGCAAGTCTCGGTGGTTTCGTTCGGGGGCAAGGGAGGCGCGGACCACGTCGCATTCGTAGGATTGGGAGCCGCCGGGGAACTCACTGCTGAAAAGATCCGCCAGGCGGGAGCGCACACCCTGGTGCGCCTCGCCGCGGAAAAGTCCGCTTCCGTTCAAGTAAACGTAGATTCTCTTTTCGAGATCAAGGGCGTTCCAGTCGACGGCCTTGACGGCCAAAAGCGCATCGCCGCTTTCGCGGAAGGTTTCGCGATGGCTTCCTACAAATTCGACAAATATCGAAAAGGTTCCAATGCCGAGGTGGTCGGACCCGCTAAAGTCGCTTTTTTCTCCAAAGATAAATCCCTCAAGCCGGTGCTTTCCGCGTTGCTTGCCGACGCGCTCTTGGTCGCGGAATGTCTCTCGGTCACCCGCGATTGGTCGAACGAACCTTCCAATTACGGAACCCCCGAATACTATGCGAAAGAGTCCCAGCGACTCGCCAAGGCTTACGGGATTAAATGTAGAATTCTGACCGAGCGCGAAGCGACTCGGGAAAAGATGGGTCTTTTTCTTTCCGTGGGCGAAGGCTCGGAACGTGAAAGCCGCATGGTCGTGCTTGAGTACTCCCCGAAAGGAGCGAAAAAAACCGTGGCGTTCGTCGGCAAAGGCGTCACCTTTGACAGCGGAGGAATCTCGATCAAGCCGTCCATGAAGATGGAAGAGATGAAACACGATATGACCGGCGCCGCGACGATGATGGGCGCGATTCTGCTCGCCGCCAGGCGAAAAGTGAAGAATCGTGTGATCGCTATACTGGCGTTTACCGAGAACATGCCGAGCGGACGAGCGACCCAGCCTGGAAACGTGATTTACGGACGCGCTGGGAAATCGGTAGAAATCATCAACACGGATGCCGAAGGGCGACTCGTACTCGCTGACGCCTTGGATTACGCTCACGACTTCAAGCCCGATGTGATCGTGGACGCAGCCACTCTGACCGGCGCCGTCGGCGTCGCTTTGGGGCGGCACTGCGCAGGTTTAATGTCGAACGAACCCGAACTCGCCGCCGAGATCCACCGGATCGGGATGGAAAATCACGAACGGGTTTGGGAACTGCCGCTTTACGACGATTACTTCGAAGATTTGAAGTCCGACGTGGCAGATATGAAAAATTCGGCGAACGATGCGATGGGTGGAACGATCCGCGGAGGAATTTTCCTCAAGCAGTTCATCCGCAAAGGTACGCCTTGGGCCCATCTCGATATTGCCTATACGGCGAATCATATGGGCCAACTGCCGTATTATCCGAAGCGGGGCGGAAGCGGGATGCACGTCCGCACGCTCGCCCAATTCGCCGCCGAGTATTGAGTTGCCTTCTTAGGTACAGAG
>CAZAKW010000082.1:0-9738 GCA_964485835.1 uncultured Bacteriovoracaceae bacterium | reverse complement strand
TGCGACCGCCGACACGAAAACGGGAAGTCAAATCGACTTGTCCAACGGCTTCATCCCGTACGTCATCGGGTTCGACGGAACCGGCCAACTTCTCGTTTCGAAAAACCGGTGGAGCGGATCGCAGGTCGTCGACGTATTTCTTAAAACGTTTTCGACGACAACCGGAGTCCAAGCGCATGTCGCCGGGGTCACCGGAGCGATGCAATACTCCGTTTCCGCCGACGGGACGCCGGGCGCGACGACGCAGCTGCCCGAAATCAAGGTCGGTGCAAACTGGGATGCTTTCGCAAGCCGTTGGGTTTTCGTATCGGAATTCCATGCAAATAGAATTCTCACCCAAACCGTAGGTGGCGCGATCGACACGGTCGCTACCTTGCCAAACTCCGCCAGGTCCTTCGCCTATCGGCACGATGCCGGCAACAACATCATTTACTACTGCAACAGTTCGACCGGGGTTTTGAACAAGTACAATGTCGCTACCTTGACGAACTCTGTCTTGACCTGGCCGATTTCGAAAATGATTTGCAGTGGTCGCGCGTTGGTCTACAGCGCGTCCCGCAATAGTCTGATTTTTCCTTACATGCAAGACGGCATCGGCGGAGTGGCGGAATATCTCAATCCGTAGCTTGCGAAGGAACGGCGCGGATTTCCGGATCTATTCTGCCAAACTTTCCACAGCGAAATTTTTCCGGCGCAGAACCTCGACTCGCCAGAACCGCTTCCGCCACGGTCCCGTCCTCGCCGTATTGCGCGCACGTTAGAACTCCATTTTAAAATCCGCGCGAATCGACGTACGACTCTCGACATCCTGGCGCGGATAAAATCCAAGTTCTTCTTTGTAGACCGCCGCCGCCACGCGCAGAACCCAAACGTCGACCGCCGCGCCGTAGGTGAGAAAGCCTTGGTGTAATCCTCCGTAAAGGTCCACCAGAGGTAACCCCACCCGAACCCCTAGATTCTGGTGTTTTCCGAAATCGGCGCTGCGATTGATTTGTTGGAAATCGTACGCGAGCGTTAAAGACGCCAATGCGCGAGTGTAAATGACGGCAACACCGGTCGAGAGATCTCCTTTAACCGGTGTCGCTCCATTCCCAAAATGCACGTCTCCGGCGTTCAGAAATGCGGCCCCCCACTGGAGCGCGACTTCCGGAGTCAACCTTTGCAGTCGCTGGACGCCGAAATCAAAACCGTATCCGGATCCTTTTCCGCCAAGCAGCGATTCCGTATCGATTTGATCGACCGCGAATAATTCGGAAATCGGAAAAAAACGATAACCGCCACGTCGCGTGAGATACTTGGCACCCACGCCGTAGCGCCACTCGTTGAGGTATTCCCCGTTCTTCTTACCGAGTCCGCGCTTGTGGCCATCGCTCGTCGAACCGGCGAACGCGAGCTGCACCCCGGAAGTCGTCTGATATCCGTATTCGATCTTAGGAAACGCCTGGTTTTTCGCGTAAAGCGCGCCTTGGGTATCGTAAAAACCGACGAGCGCGAAACCGGGCGCTAGGACCGCCGTCGAAACCGTCGCTTCAATAAAAATATTCTCGCCCATCAGCCGATTAAAATCCGAGCCGGAAGGATCCTTGAGATCCTCCATCGTTTTCCATCCGCTGATCACCCAATCCGAAACCGTCGCGTCGATGTTCGCAAAATGCACCGCCAAGCGGTCGTTGGCCGCGACTCCCGCTGGATTGTAAAAAGGCGCATCTCGACCCTCGGCGATAGCAGTGTAAGCCCCCCCCATCGCGAGCGCCTCCGGACTCCGCAAAAGACTTCGGTACATAGCCGCATGGCCAGGAACCGCTCCCAGGGCGAATAAGGCGACGAGTAAACCCATGCCCAGACGCTTGACCTGAACCCACGGCACGAGCAGTGGTTTGGTCCCGGTTTCGACCCCACGCTTTGCGATCCGTTTTGAAATCCATGCCGCCATTAATTCGGCCACCCGACCGGGCTAGTATTGATAAATTCGACGATTCCTGCCGCCGCACAAGTCGCGGCGTCCGTGGCAACTCCCGTGCAGGCATAGCGATTCCGAAGGGTGACCGGGCAAACCGAGCAAGTTCCCGCGGGCAATCCACATGCGTCGCATCCGTCGTCGCAGGCGAAATTCAGAGCGCTCGAAAAGGTACTCGCAGCGGTGACGAGCGCGCTTCCTGCGCTCCCGCCCAAAGAGGTGCCCAGCGTAGTGCCAAGCTGTCCGATTGAATCAAACAACGTCAAGATCGATCCTGCGTAGGTGCAAGCATTCACGTCGACCGAAGTCGCGACTTCCCAGCCGTTGGGATTTCCAGCGGTCGCCCCTAGTTTCTGGGTCTTGCGAAAAGTCGCGCTCGGCGCGCCGAAGCGATTTTGGAGCGATCCAATCAGCGACATCGAAACGAGCATGCCGTAGAGGTTCGCGTCGGCGGTGCGCTGGCCCGCAAGTAAAGTTCCGGGATGCTCGGTCGCGGAGTTGATCACGTATTCAGGAGGAGTGAGTACGCCGGGCTGCCGAAGCGCGAAAAGGCTATCTAACGCGTTCTGCCCTCCGATTACCCGTTGATCGTTGAGGCTCGACGGAAAAAGACGAGTCAGCGAAATCCAAAGTTCGTCGCCAAGCAGGTTGCTATTCGCAAGTCCGTCAACAAGCGTGAAGAAATTCACGTTCGCCGCGCAAGCATTCGCGGACGCGCGGGCCGTCCGAATCTCGTCCGTACCGCATCCGGACCGGGGATAATACTCTTCGATCGTCGCCAGCGCTTCCGCGCATTGCTGCTGGCTGAGCGACTGATCGACTTCAGCGACGATCGCTCGTCGTCCTTCTTCCGTCGAACAAGTGAGCCGATCTTTCCCGCAAGCCGACAAAAAAACCAGCGCGCATGCGCTCAGGAGGGATAGAAAATGGGCATGGGGGAAGGACATCCTTTTCCTCGCATTCACTCGCAGGCCAGGGTCGGAAACCGCCGACCTTGGCCTTCCTTCCAGGAAAACACCGATCGGAGCGACTCAACGGGATTGAAAAAACTCAACCAGCCGTTCGCAACCCTTTTGCAGCGTTTCGTCGTCGGTCGCGATGCTCATCCGAACCCAATTTGGCGCACCAAACGGAGTTCCAGGAACCACGGCGACCTTCGCCTCGCGAATCAGGGTTTCCGATAACTGCATCGAATCCTCACCCGCGTTCAAAAACGCTTCGATTCCAAGGAAGACGTAGAACGCGCCATCCGGTGGAACCACTTCCAGTTTCTCAGCTTTCGCCAGGATTTCCAACGCCATCCGTCGGCGTCGACGGAACGCGGCCACCATCTCGGCAAATTTTTCCTCCGCGAGATCGAGGGCCGCGATCCCGGCGTACTGCGCGAGTGCGTTGATTCCGCTGGTCGACTGCCCTTGCAGCGTTAAGATCGCCTGGGTGAGGCCGGGAGGCGCAACCGTCCATCCGATCCGCCATCCCGTCATCGCTGCCGACTTCGATAACCCATTGACGGTAACCGTACGGTCCCGGAGCGCGGGCGCGGTATCGAGAAAGGAAACGAATTCGTCCGTCTCGAATAAAATTCGGTCATAAATCTCGTCAGACAATATCCAAACGTGTGGAGCTTCTTCGATCAAGAACTTTCCGAGGGCTTCGAATTCCGCGCGCGTGTAAGTCGTACCGGTCGGATTCGAGGGCGAGTTCAAAATGAGAAGCTTCGTCTTAGGCGTGATCGACCGCCGGAGATCCTCGACGCTCACTTTAAATCGTCGATCCGAGGTGGTCTCAATCACGACCGGCTTGCCGCCCGCAATCTTCGCCATCTCGGGATAACTCAACCAATAAGGAGCCGCGAAGAGAACCTCGTCGCCCGGATCGAGCAACGCCATCATCACGTTGAAAATCCCCTGCTTACCGCCGTTGGAAACCACGACGTCCGAAGGCTTCCACTCGCCAAACTTGGCGACTACGTTCGGTTGCTGGTGGTTCGTCTTCTTCGCGATTCGTTCACGAATCTCGGGGATGCCCGCAACGGGTGTGTACTTGTTCTTGTTCTCCTCGAGAGCCCGACGAATGGCGGCTTTCGCTTCGTCCGGAGGCGCGAAATCAGGTTCACCGGCGGTCAAGTTCACGACGTCCTCCCCACGCGCCCTCATCGCTTGCACGAGGGCGTTCAACTTCAACGTCGCGCTTTCGGAAACCCCGTTTAACCTGCGTGAAATCACTCGTTTTCTCCTATTTCCGCGCCTTGCGCGAGTTCGAAGCCTTCATCGACGGAGCGACCGCCAAAAAATCCCGTTTCTTCCCCACCGCCGCGACGACCTCCGGCGGAACGTAGCCTTCAATCACGCCGCCGTAACGAGCCAACTCCTTAACCATGCTTGAACTAACGAAATATAGGTTCTGGGCCGTCATCATGAATAACGTCTCGACCTCGGCGTTGATTTGTTTATTCATGCTCGCCATCATAAACTCGTATTCGAAATCGCTTGCCGCGCGCAGCCCGCGGATCACCGCTGAGTAACCCTGTTGGGAGGCGTACTCCATGATCAGCCCCGACCATCGATCGACTTTGACCCCGGGGCGGTCCCGCACGACCTTTTTGATCAGCTCAACCCGTTCCTCAGGTGAAAACAGCGGATGCTTCTGACCGGTCCCCGCGACAACAATCGTGATCTCGGGAAAAATCGCCAACGCTCGGTCCAGGATATCGAGGTGCCCGTTGGTAATCGGGTCGAAGGAACCGGGGTAGATCGCTTTCTTCACGGGCTTTGACTGAGTGCTTGGACTCATGGCTTTCTCCGGTAGGTGCTTAAAACGCTATCCCCGTAAACTTTCTCACGGATCTTATCGAGATGCTCGGTATGATCCGGCACCGCTTCGATTTTGCTTTTCTGCGTGCCCCATTCAAGAAGGAACAGCCCCTCCGGCGCAAGCAAACGACTCCAGGCGGCGTCCTCCAGCAACCGAAGCTCCCATCCTTCGGCATAGGGAGGATCCGCGAAAACGATGTCGTAAGGTCCGAATCGGTGCGCGCCCACAAGCGCATCGCCAACGTCCTCCGCCAGTAGCTTTAGACGTCCTTCGGTTTTAAATTCGCGTTGATTCTTCTTGATCGCCTCGACCGCGCCGCGATGGTTTTCAACCGCCACCGCCTCCGCTGCTCCCCTCGAAAGCGCTTCGAACGCGAGTGCTCCCGACCCGGAAAAAAGGTCGAGGACCTTCGCATCGCTGATTTGGAATTGGATGGAGTTAAAAAGCGCCTGACGGAGACGGGCCTGCGTGGGTCGGGTCGAAAGACTCGGCGGCGTCGCCAGTCCCCGTCCCTTCCATTCTCCGCCCGTAATCCTGATCATCAGGCCCTCCGCGGACTTCGTTTAGGCCCGTCCGTGGTATTCATCTTCGGTGAACGAATCAACTTGGATCGCGTCGATGCGAACGACTTCCCACTCGGCGAGCATTTCCCGCTCCTGGGCCGTGATCACTCCCGCCGCGAGCGCGTCTTCGATGAACTCTTTGCGAGGCTTTTTCTTCAATTTTCCCGCACGCCGCCCCTGCCGAAGCTTGCGTTCGATCGAAGCGACGTTTCGAAAGAGCTCAACCGCGTTCTCAAGCCGTAAAAGCTGCTCGCCTTTTTTCGTCGGCCAAAAAATATCGCCCGACAAAAGATCGCGAACGCGCTCGTCATCGAGCACGAGTTCCGCGATTTTTTGCACGTGTTTATCGGCCACGTCGCCGCCGAGCGACTGGAAGCCCGACCACGCGCGAATCGGTCCGCCAAAAAGCCAAGTCAAGCCGGGCACCTGGAGATTCCCAAAAATGCCGTCGAACGAGCGTTGGATTCGCCCCATCAAAAAGCACATCGAAAAGTGGACCAGCGGAAGATCTTCCTTCTTTGCCCCCTGCTCTTCGAATTTCTTCAAGACCGCGACCGCGATGTACATATAGGAAAGGATATCGGCGTATCGACCGGTGATCGCTTCTTTGATCTTGAGCTTACCCCCGAGCGACCCCATCGCGACGTCGGCCATGATCGCGAACGAAGCCGAAATCCAGTTCAAACGACGATAGTAAACGGCCGTCGACCCTTTTCCAAACGCATAGCCTGTCAACCAACCGCGAGTGAGCGAGAGCAGCACCGAACGAAACGCATTGCGGACCACGTGTCCGATATGCCCCCAGAACGCGCGGTCAAAGGCCCGGACGTCGCCCGCTTCCAATGCTTTCACTTCCAAAAACGCGTACGGGTGCGCGCGGAGCGCTCCCTGTCCGAAGATAATCAGCGTACGGGTCAGGATATTCGCGCCCTCCACCGTGATCGCAATCGGAGCGGCGATATAAGGATGCCCAATCAAGTTGCGCGGCCCGAGCGAAATTCCCGCTCCGCCCATGATGTCCATCCCGTAGTTGGCGACCAACCGGGCCATCTCGGTGGAGTGATACTTCGAAATCGCCGTCACGACCGCGGGCTTGATGCCTTGGTCTAGGGCCGACAAAGTATAGAGACGAAGAGCCTCGAGCAGATAGGTGAATCCGCCGATCCGCGCGAGCGGATCTTGCACGCCTTCGAAGCGTCCGATCGAAACGCCGAACTGCTGGCGGATCAAAGCGTGCGCGCTGACGGCGCGAGTGACGAGCTGGGCGTTCCCCGCGCTCTGGGCGGGGAAGGAAATCCCGCGGCCTGCGGACAAACACTCCATCAACATCTTCCAGCCCTTGCCCGCGCCGGCGATGCCACCGACGATCAGATCGACCGATACTTCGACGTTTACGCCTTGGGTCGGGCAGTTATGGAAGGGTACGCCGAGCGGATCGTGGCGTTTTCCAACAACGACTCCCGGTGTTTTCGTAGGAATAAGCGCGCAGGTAATACCAAGGTCGACTTCGCCACCGAGCAACCGTTCGGGGTCGCGAAGGCGGAACGCCAAGCCAAGCGTGGTTGAAATTGCGGCCAGCGTGATCCAGCGTTTGTTCCAGTTCAAGCGAATCATCATCTTGCCGCTTGCGTCCTTATAGAGCACGCCGTCGGAGGTGATCGATCCGGCGTCGGAGCCGGCGGTCGGTTCGGTCAAAGCGAAACACGGGACTTCCTCGCCGTTCGCGAGTTTCGGGAGCAGGGTATTCTTTTGCTCCTCGGTTCCGTAATGGATCAAAAGCTCCGCGGGCCCGAGCGAGTTCGGAACCATGACGGAAATCGTGGTCGCAAGGCTTCGGGACGAAATAATCCGGATGACTTCGCTATGGGCGTAGGCCGAGAACTCAAGCCCGCCGTATTTTTTCGGGATAATCATCCCCAGGAATTTTTCGCGACGGATAAAGCTCCAAACTTCCGGCGGCAGCTCGCGATTCTTCCAAATCGCCCAGTCGTCGACCATCTCGCAGAGCTGTTTGACCGGTCCATCCATGAACGCCTGCTCGTCGGCGGTCAGTTTTGGATAAGGCTGGTTCATCAAGGTCTTGAAATTCGGGCGGCCCGAAAATAGCTCCGCGTCCATCCAGCTTGAACCGGCTTCAATCGCCGTTCTTTCCGTTTCCGAAATCGTCGGGAGAAACTTCAGCGCTTTGAGCGCCCCCATCACACCTTTAGAGATCAGCACGGCGCGAAGCGGCTTGATCGTCCCGATGAGACCTACGACAAGGAGCGCTAAGAAAAGCCAGAACGGCCCTCCAAAACCAAGGACCGCGACCAGTGCGGTCACCGCCCAGACGACAAAAGGGGCACCAAGGAAGCCATAAACTAGGAAAGCGAGAGCAAAGGCCCCGATCCAAAAAGGGCACGCTTCACCTAGAAACACCGACTGGAGCGAACTTTGAAAGTTCTGAAAGATTTCAAGCATTTGGAAATTACGTTAAAGCGATGACGCCTGGAAGTTCAAGTGGATAACGAAACTAATGCACCGCAAGCAGCGAAATGGCCGGCAAAAAACCGTGACGATTCGGCGTTCCTAAAGAAATCCTGTCAAAAGACTTCCACTGTGCGGAGCACCCTTGTTAGAACTCCGATCCTGGATGTGGGAAGCAGGGGAAAAAACCAATCGGACCCAAGAGATGAGAAAACTCTTGATGCCGACACTCGGAGATTTGGGGTCGGAGAACCCCTCGGTGGCTCCACACGCCCGCCGTGAAGCGCAGAATGACGCACGCACGAAGTTTCGAAACCTTTTGCCCCAAACTGTGGCAGGCGAGGCATCGATCCAACCGCCTCTGTTAAAAACTCCACAGTCTTCGATTTTTCAATCCGTTCCACTCACGCACTCTTTCGCCGCCCACGTCGGCCAACCGATCGCACCGATTTCAAACGTGCGAACACGGAGTCTTCCGGCGGGACTGATCGCCTTAATCCATGCGATCGTTTCGGACCTCGAAGCGAGGCCATCCAGTCTGCTGGGACTGAATCCGTCCCGTCGCGATGCGATTTGCGCCCATCTCAATCGCCTTTCCGGCGGCGCCGGACGCCCAAATCTGGCGGCTTGGCTGGGAACCCAGCGCAGCACTTCGGAATCGGGTGCGCTCCTTTCTTATTTCGAAGAAATCGCCCTCATGCTCCTCGGCCAAGCGATCCTTCTGAAGCGGTGGAGCGACCGCGGGTTGCGGGTCTTTCGTCCCGAACATCTGGGCAAACTGAACTTCGAACTTTCGTCCGCGCTCCGGCCGCACGTACCTTTACACCGGGAGGGTTTTCACCTCACCCGACCCAATCTCTATTCCTGGTATTGCCCTCCGGCGTTTCTGCAGGACGAACTTTTCCGAACGTTGGAAGCCATCCACTTCCGTGACGAATCCCCGGTTTTTCTCTTGGAACTTTGTACCGACGGCCGTCGTTACTTTCCGGATTGGCCAGAACTCCTCGGTTACGATCCCCGCTTTTACCAGGAAGCCTCCAACGAGATGCTTCGCTGGAGCATTCATGCGCGCACTTCGCCTTCTCGGCGGAAAATCGGCTTTACCCCGACGCTCCGTTTGGGCCAGATCACCCACGGCAACACCTCTGAAATCCATTGGATCGGATGCGAGGAAAACACTTTCGCACTTTTGATTTCCGAAATGGTCGATCTTTGGTGGGGCCCGAAGGCGCCTCCGGTTTGGACAAACAGCGTCTCGCTTGAAACCCATCCGAAGGAGCAACTGCCTCTTGTCGCGCCCGGTTTGCGCCCCGGCGTCGCCTCCATGCTCTCCGAAATGGAGGCCTGTGATTTCGCGTGGATCGGCGAAGAAAGAACGTTAAAAGCGAGCCGTTGGAAAGCTCTGCTTGATACGCTTCCTTTCTTTAAGAAACTTCGCGCTGCGGGTACGAGTCTTGGCACGCTCCAGACCTGCGTGGCGATCACCAAAGTGCGTCCCGGCGGACGGGTGCTTTGGGTTCGTGAAGAACCTTTGACCGCGGAAGAGGGCGCGGAAGCCCTTGCCTACATTCTCGGTCGCGCGAAGCTCCTCGCGGAAATCGACCTTTCCCACGTCGAACATTCACTTCCGACGCGACGTCCGCTCTTCCCGCGGTACGTCTATGTTTTCGAGCGCGAGCTCGATCACGAAGTTCGCCTTGCCCACCGTCCTACCCGGTGGCTTGGCCAAGGCGGGATCAAATCCCACGTCGAAATTCCGCTCTTCATTTCCGATGTTTTAGCCACCGTCGGGGCTGGCGGGCCGCTCGGCATGGAAATGTTGCCCGGCCGATCGAATTGGAAACTTTCATCCCAGGTCAGTCCCCTGCCGCAGAAAGAATGGATGGCTCGTTGGCCGGCGCCGAGCTGTGCGAAGTCGCTCGCGACTCTGGAAACGCT
>CAZAKW010000081.1:6775-9758 GCA_964485835.1 uncultured Bacteriovoracaceae bacterium | reverse complement strand
CATACCCTTCGCAATATTAGGGATCGGAGGCTGTGAGAGGGAAAACAACCCCTCTTAAGAAAGGATGGGAATCGTATGAAACGACAAACGATCATCGAGTCCAAAACCGTGAACGCATCGCTTGAGATGAAAGCTTACGGTTCTTCCTACGCAGCCTACTATCCCTACTCCGCAAAGGAGTTATTCGCCCGCGCACTCGCTCTGTTCTGGTCTGTGTTTGGTCCCGCAGCCCGGTACTCGTATTCGTACTCGTATCGGAATCCGTAGATCTCGTTGCCCCCTCAAACACATTCACTAACCATCCTTCGACGCCACGCGATCGATAGGAAGTTACACCCAAGGAGCAGAACATGACGCGTACACCAGAGTTCCAAGCAAAATTTAAGTCCCTTTTCGAAACAGAAAAAAACCGGTTACTCTTTAGCAATCAAGTCATGAACGACCAGTTCACCGTTCAATCGGACGACTTGATGGACGAAGCAGATTTTACTTCGTTCGAAATTGATAACCAGATGCGGATGCGTCTTCGTAACCGAGAAGCCCTCTACCTCAAGAAAATCGAAGAAGCGCTCGAGCGCATCGACTCCGGAGTTTTCGGACTCTGCGATTCTTGCGAGGAAGAAATCGAAACGAAACGGCTCGAGGCGCGTCCGACGACCACCCTCTGCGTCTCGTGCAAAGAAAACCAAGAACGAACCGAGAAACTCCATATCGACGGCCATCGGCCGAAGAGTTTGGGACGGACGGTGAAGTTCGCCTAATATCCCCCTCGCGAAGACGGCTAACGATCTTAAGGTCTGCTCGTTAAGGACGACGAGCAGACCCACACGGAAGTGAAAAACTCTGTGCATTTACGGACGAATGCAAACGCCGATCATCACGAAGCTGCTCACAAAGGGGACGTTGGGGCAGGAATTGGAATGATCGCGGACAATCGCAGCCGCGGCGATGGTACCCCCACTCGCCGCCGGCGCGATGAAAAAGAGGCTCCAAGCGTAAGGGACGACGCTTGGAGCCTCGCTTTTTCTTTTGGTCCTATTCGAGCGTCGCCAGAAAGCGATGCACGATCTGATTAAAGACCTCGGGTGCCTCGAAATTACTCAGGTGCCCGGCGCCGGGGATGATCTCAAACTGAGCGTTAGGAATGGCGTTCGCCATAGTCTTCGCGGTCTCCGGCGGGGTTACGGTGTCTTTTTCTCCGACGAGAACCAAACAGGGAATCCCGATTTTCGAAAGCGTCTCGGTATGGTCCGGACGCGCCGACATCGCGACAAGACCGTCGATGACGGAGTCCGATCGATTCTGAAGAACCATGGATCGAAAGTCCTGGAGGAGGCCGGGGTTCTTTTTCAACGTCTCGGGAGGGAATACGCCATCACTATAAGCATCCACGAATTTGAGCATGCCGTCTTTACGAACGTGCCGTATCTGGTCCGCGCGCTTTTGTTTCGCCGTGTTCGTATCCGCGGCGCTGGCCGTATCGCAGAGAAGAAGGGAACGAAACCGTTCCGGAGAACGGTGGATCGCTTGCAAAGCAACGTAGCCCCCCATCGAAAGACCGGCAATATCGGCTTTTTCGACGCGTAGATGGTCAAGCAACGCAAAAAGATCGTCGGCTAAAAAATCCATCAGAAGCGTTCCATCTCCCCCTTCGCTTTTTCCAGAGCCTCGCATGTCGTACGTTACGACGCGATGGTGGGCAGACAATCCGGAAACCTGCCGATCCCAAAGCTGGTGGGTGTGGGGAAAGCCATGGATCAAAACCAATGTCCCCGCCGGTTTTTTATCCGAAGATTTAGGCGCACCGGAATCCGTATAATACTGGATTAGGCCATCACTTCTAAATTCCATGGACTCTCCTTACTTTTGTGGCGCCTGCGAAGCGCAAAAAATTAAAAGAGATCCGCGATCGCAGGGCGATACGGACCTCTTCGTAAAAGTTTAGTCCTGGGCGGTTAAACCCAGATTAACTCGACCGGAAACTTCTTTAATTAAGCGAAGCGCTTGGAGAATCCCTCACCCATCGACTTATGGGCGAGTCCTGCGGCGGTATGAATTTCCCGGCGCTCCTGGTCTTCTTTGCAGGAAACGCAAAGCGTGGCCGTCGGTCGTGCTTCCAATCGTTTCAAGCCGATATCTTCCTCGCAAGACTCGCATTGGCCGAAAGTGCCTTCTTCGATTCTCCGAAGCGCGTCTTCGACCTTTTTTAAATAAAGCGTTTCGCGATTGCAGAGGCGCATCCGCATCGATTGCTCGACGTCGGTCGTGGCCTGGTCGATTTCGTCGAACCGGTCGTCCGCATTCACGCTAAAGTCGTCCCGAAGCACCTTATCGTTAAAAAGCAGATTCTTCTTTTCCTGAACGAACTTCTTCTTGAAGCGGTTCATGCTTTCTTTTCTCATGGCTTTTCTCCCCCCTTGAGTTCTCGAATCACCCACTGGGTGATTTCTTGTAAAGTTTCCATAACCCCATCCCCCCGGCTGGCAACCGCTTCGAAAAACGGCTTTCTTCCGGGGTTAAACGTCTGTTCGAGTTCTTTCACTGGCAACGCGCTTGGCAAATCCCGTTTGTTATACTGAAAAACAAGCGGAAGTTTCTGGGGATCATACCCTTGGCGTTCCAGATTGCGGATCAAGACCTCGAAGCTTTCGAGATTCGCCTCCATGCGTTCAGCCTGGCTATCGACGACGAATACGACGCCGTCGACCGCTTTCAAGATGAACTGCTGGGAGATCTCGTAAAAGGTTTGCCCCGGAATCGTGTAGAGATGGAAGCGCGTTTTGTATCCGCGCACGTCGCCTACTCCCAGGGGTAAAAAATCAAAGAAAAGGGTTCGCTCGTTTTCCGAGTTTCCGGCGAAAAACTTTCCGCGCAGATCTTGCGCGGTTTGTTCGTAAATGTATTGAACGTTCGTCGTCTTGCCCGAGAGCCCGGCGCCGACGTAGACGATCTTACAATTTACTTCTTTGGTGGAACGGTTGAT
>CAZAKW010000081.1:270-6765 GCA_964485835.1 uncultured Bacteriovoracaceae bacterium | reverse complement strand
ATCCGGTTTTCGATCGCTTTACCGATGGTTTGACGATCCGTGTATTCAAGCTGCCCGCCCATAGGAATGCCATGCGCGAGTTGAGTTACGCGGATTCCAAACGGTCGGATTAATCGGGTCAAATAGAGGGAAGTCGCGTCGCCTTCCACGCTCGGGTTCATCGCGAGGATAACTTCGCGCACGGGAGTCTCGGGGAGGCGGAGTCTATCCAGAAGTTCACGGATTTTGAGTTCGTCAGGCCCGATACCGTCGAGCGGCGAAAGCGCGCCGTGGAGAACATGGTAAAACCCGTGGAAACTTCCGGTGCGATCAATGGAGTTCATGTCCGCGGGACGCTCAATCACGCAAATCGCCGAGGGGTCTCTCTGGATATCCGAGCAAGTGCGACACGGATCCGTATCGGTGAACGTAAAGCAAACCGAGCATAGCCCGACTTTTTGTTTCGCTGCGACCAATGCTTCCGCAAGTGACGAGGCATAGGTCGCGTCTTGCTTGAGGATATAATAGGCGAGCCGCGTGGCCGTTTTTTCGCCGATTCCCGGAAGTTTGGAAAGTTCGAAAATGAGTTTTGAAACGGGATCTAAGGTGTCTTTGTTCATTTTCGATCTCGCTCCTGTTCCGAAGAAGAGGAGAATTCGATCGGTCCTAGTTCGCCGCCGAACAAAGCGCGCGCCTCGGCGATCAGGGGGTGGTTGGCGACCGCGTCTTTGGCGGATTTTTCGCGAAAAGCGAAGTCCTTCTCACGTTTTTCCGCGAGGCTCGTTTCGCCAGTTTCACGAACTTCGACCAAGACTCGACGGGCGACTCCGAAGTATTCCTGAGTTAAGCGTTGGAGTTCCGCCATGGACGCGACGTTCGTTAGCATGGCTTGATAAAGGTTGGCTTCGCTGGGCGAAAAGCAAACCACGAAGTCTTCTTGGTCCAATGAAGGAAATTTATCGCAGACCGCGTTTTCAAGCGCGTTGGCGATCGCGGGTCGAGACCGCCGGACGTGGGCGATGAATCCCTCGAAACTTAAAGAACCGATCGGGTGCCGAGCAGCGCCAGCCGCGGGACCCGGCCCGGAGGCGACGATCTTAGCTGCGATTTCGCCGACAGAATTTTTCTTCATCGCTAGCGGCGAAGAACCTGTGAAAAGCAACGAAGCCTTAGGAAGGCCCGCGGTAGAAGCGGTCGGGGACACCGGCGCCATAGCCGCGGGAGTGGGGGACGTCGCTTCCGAGGAAGCGGTGGATTCGGATACGCTCGCGGTGGGTCGAACCGAGGAAGTGCTTTCCATGCGAGACGAAGGTGTTTTCGTTCCCGAGCCCGCTCCCGATGCTGGCGACCGCGAAGTCGGTCCCGACGTCGAAAGCAGCGCTTCGGCCGTAGCGCATTTCACGATCAAAACTTCCAAGACGAGCTTGGGTTGAGGCGATCGCGCCACCCATTCAACGCCGTTTTGAAACGCTTGAAAAAACAGCTCGATTTCTTCGAGTTCACGAAGCTTCGCGACCTTGGCCAGTTCCGCCGCTTCCTCGGCATCCAGCTCTAGCCCGCTGGACTGCAGCCCGATCTTGGAGAGAATCGCCGCGTGGAGATATTCGAGCAGATTTTTAGTGAGAAGTTTTAAATCGTGCCCGGCGCGATAGGCTGCGTCGACGCGTTCGATCGCGGATTTGGGGTCGCGTGCGAAGATGCCGTGAATAATCGCAAGCAGCGTCTGGCCTTCGATCAGTCCTACGCTCTCCCGAACGGCTGCGGCACTGATTTTCTTTCCCGTGAAAGCAATCACCTGGTCCAGAAGCGATAAAGCGTCCCGCATCGACCCGTCGGCGGCACGGGAAAGAAGCGCGAGAGCTCCCGCATCGATCTCAAGCCCTTCGCCGCGAGCGACTTCCTCGAGCCGAGTCGCGACCTGGGCGGCGGTGAACCGCTTCAGATCAAAACGTTGGCAACGCGAGAGAATCGTCCCGGGAATTTTATGAGGCTCGGTCGTGGCGAGAATGAAGACGACATGCGCCGGGGGTTCTTCCAGCGTCTTTAATAGCGCATTGAAGGCCTGCGTGGTCAGCATATGGACTTCGTCGATGATGTAGATCTTGCGCGTTCCGCTGGAAGGCATGAACTTCGCGCTCTCGCGAATTTCGCGCACGGCGTCCACCCCGTTATTCGAGGCTCCGTCGATCTCAATCACATCAACCGAACTTCCGGCTGCGATCTCTCGGCAGCTCGAGCATTCGTTACAGCTCCGCAGCCAAGTTCCGTCCCACTTCGCGTTCGGACATCGTACAGCTTTGGCGAAAATGCGAGCGATCGACGTTTTCCCGATCCCGCGTGAGCCGGTCAGCAAATAGGCGTGATGAATGCGTTCCGATTGGATCGCATTCATCATGGTGCGGACGACCGGACCCTGGCCTCCGATGTCGGAGAACTGGGAAGGGCGCCATTTTCTTGCGAGGACGACGTATGAACCCATGTTTGAAGTGGGCGCAACTTACAGACCGAGGGTGGCTTAAGCAAGCGGAAAGATTAAGGAATTTCGCACTGAGTCGGCAGCGATGGTTGGCACAACCGGCCATAAATCTTTGAACCGAAATTCCCGTACAAAAAGAAAGCGTTGAAAAGGATCGCGACATCGCTCAAATTTTCCGCAACGCATGGCAAATCGATTTCGCATCGAAAATACCGTCTCGCGAGTTTCTCGACCCGGCGAATCCGACGGCTCTGCTCGAAAGGTGACCTTCCACTTCGACCTCTATTGGAACGAGGCAGGCCGATTAAGTCGGATCGGATGGAACGAAGATTCAATTGCGCCGATTTTACAAGAGGGAGTACAGCCCCCATACGGAGTCGCCGCCGTTTTGCGCGATCTCCAGGGGTATCTTCGCGACGGCGCGCCCCTGCTTCCGCTGCATTGGGATCTACTCGATTGCGAAAGCTTGAGCGAATTCGCCCGATCCGTTTACGTCGCCGCGCTTGCGATTCCTCACGGGGAAACGCGAACCTATTCGTGGGTGGCGAAACGGATGGGCCGCCCGCTTGCCGCCCGCGCCGTCGGCCAAGCATTGAAGAAAAATCCGTTTCCGATTTTGATTCCTTGCCACCGGGTCGTCTCGGATAAATCGCTGGGTGGTTTCATGGGAACGGACAATCCTTCGGATCTGGAGCTTCACTTCAAGCAATGGCTCCTGGATTTGGAGCGAAGTTATCGCAGCCCCTGTTTTTCTTTTCTTGATCCCTATCCCCGCATTCAGGCGCAGGCATGCGCCCTCGCCTGACTTGGATTTTAGGTTTTTTAACCGCACTCGCTTTGATTTGGGCCGCTGTTCGGGGAGCCTGGCGAGGCGGACAGGACTTTGATGTTTTCCGCCACGCGGGAAGTCTCGTACTGGAAGGGCGCTGGGACGTACTTTATTCCGACGGTCCCGATCGTTATCTTTATGCACCTGGTTTTTCGGTCTTGTTCGCGCCTTTCGCGGCTCTCCCTCGGTTCGTGGCATTGGCGGTTTGGCAAAGTGCGACGCTAGGGGTTTTAGGTCTCGCGCTTGCTCGCCTCGCTCGGAGCTACGGCGCACTCCCCGTGATTCTCGCGACGGTATTTTCCTATCGCGCTTTGGCCATCGATTTTCGCTATGGGCAATTAAATATTTGGATTCTCGCCGTCGCGATTTGGGCGTTGAGTGAGTGGACGCGCAAAGTTCTTCGCCCTCGTCTCTTGATGCTCAGCTGGTTCTTCCTAGCGCTGCTTGCGGTCGCGAAAGTTTATCCGATCGCACTTTTTCTTTTTCCGGCGGCGGCGCTTCTTCGCGGATCTTTTGAAAGACGCCGCGGCGCTGTTTGGGTCGGGGTGGTTTCCGTGGTTGCGGGATTAGTCCTTCTGGGGTTGCCGTATCTTTTTCATCATGATCCGGCCGGAAGGCTTGAATCCGCGTGGCTCGACGCCCTTTCAAGAAAAGGCCTTCCCACCGATACCCATAACCAATCCTTTCTCGCCTTTTTGGTCCGCGGTTTCAGCGGGGAAACATTCACTTCGCTTCGCTTAGGCGAGCCGCTACACGGATTCTTCCGTTCGGGCGATGGACTCAGTATCGAAATTCTGAAAGGGATTTGGGCGGTATTTTTTATCGGCCTCGCCGTGTGGTTTTCACGTACGGCATGGAACGCGGAGAGCTCCAAGCGAAACTCTCGGTCGTTGGTATTCCTCGGACTCGGACTTGCTTTTTTACCGGGCCATCTTGTTTGGAAGTCCTACTTTCTTTTGGGATTGCCGTGGCTAGCGGCGGTGTTTTCGGGCTTAGATCTCTCTCCGCCGAGTGTCGCACGTCGGAGGGCGATCGGCCTTTACCTGTTTCTCGCGCTGAGCGTATTGGGCGCGGGACTGCTTCCGCCTTACGCTTCTGCCTGGCTTGAAGCCGGGAGCCTTTTTTTATGGGTTCACCTCGCGGTGCTCGTCACCGGCGCGGACTGGGCGAGCCGCTCGGAAGCGGTGAGGGGTTAACTCCCAAAGCCTCGCGTCTTTTCAAATCGCGCCAACTCTTTCCTTCGCGTGCTCGACGATTGATCTGAAACTCCGTGACGGCTTTCGCGTGGTCTGCATAGGTCGGGGTAAAGATGTGGGTGCCGTCGTTTTTTGAAACGAAATAAAGAAAATCGTGGGACGCCGGATAGAGCGTGGCCCGAATCGCTTCGGCCCCCGGATTGGAGATCGGCCCCTCGGGAAGGCCCGGCACATGATAGGTGTTATACGGATTCGCCGCGGAGAGATCGGACTTGCGGATATTACCTCGGTACCGCGACCAAATTCCGTAGATCGTGGTGGGGTCGCTCTGCAGTTTCATTTTTTTTGCGAGTCGATTGTGAAAAACGCCGGCGATGATGGCTCTTTCTTCCGGCGCTCCGGTTTCTTTTTCGACGATCGAGGCGAGCGTGATTATCTGATCGCGCGTCATCCCAAGTTCCTGGGCTCGCTGGTCTTCGGCCGTCCCCCACGCATTCCTAAAACGCCGCACCATCGTGCGGAGAATTTCTTCTTGAGTCGTCTTGCGGGGCAAAAAGTAAGTGTCTGGAAACAGGTAGCCTTCCAAGGACTTCGGTGCGGGCGCGAGATCGAGGCCTGCGATGAAGGTCGGGTCGCGAACCAATCGCAGGAAGTTTTCTTTTCCGCCAAACCCTTTCGCCTGGAGGGTTGCCGAAATCTCGTAGCTGTTTTCTCCTTCGCGAACTAGAAAAGGGCGCGAGACGCTGATGCCCGAGGTGAGGATGTTGAAAATGCGCGTCGGTGCCATCGAAGGCGAGAGCTCGTACTCGCCGGCCTTGATGTTGGGCCAGCTTCCCAGCAGTTTGCCGTAATAGAGAAAGAGGCGCTGACTTCCCACGACCTGCATCGCTTCCAGTTGTCGCGAAATCGCCCCGGGGGTTTGGCCCCGCTCGATTTCGATGATCACGGTGGCGACGTTCGTAGGTTGGTAGGGCTGCAACGCCGTTCGGAAAAAGAATCCTAAACCTGCGAAAACGATGGCGACGAGGAGAAGCGCGAAAATGGCGAAAGTCACTTTCTTCGGGTGCGAGGAACGAGGCATAGTGAGAAATCGTAGCGTCATTCTCGGTCGTCCGGAAAGGGTTTGTTGACTCCCACGGGCGGTGACGTAGCGAGTTAGTGCATTGATTTCAGGCATTCCGGAAAATAAGAAGGGATTGAAAGTTTCCGCGAAGCGGGTAGGCTTAGACTATCCAGCCACGCTTCGGATAATAACGAGGAAATCAGCGAAATCTCGCGTTTCCGTTTTTCAGTCCACCCTCCTTTAACCCCCACCCGTACGACCATCAGCACCCCGCAGACCGTCAGTAAACAGTCAGAGGACCTCATGCACCTTCGAGAATTAAAAGAGAAGAAGATCAATGATCTGGTCGATATCGCGAAAGAGTTGGGGATCGAGAATGGGGCGGGCCTTCGTAAGCAAGACCTGATCTTTTCGATCTTGCAGAAGAAAGCCGAAAAGGACGAGCACATCTACGCGGACGGCGTGTTGGAATGCTTGCCCGACGGCTTCGGTTTTTTACGCGCACCTGATTACAATTACTTACCCGGTCCGGACGATGTTTACGTTTCGCCTTCCCAGATCCGCCGATTCGGACTTCGCACCGGCGATACGGTGAACGGTTCGGTCCGCGCGCCGAAAGAAGGCGAACGGTATTTTGCACTCTTGAAAGTCGAGCAGGTCAATTTCCAAGCACCGGAAGTCAATGCGGAGAAGGTCCTCTTCGATAACCTGACGCCGTTGTACCCCGACGAGCGGATTCGGCTCGAATACCAACCCACGAACCATGGCACTCGAATTATCGACATGATGGTGCCTTTAGGCATGGGCCAGCGGTGTCTGATCGTCGCGCCGCCGCGCGCCGGAAAAACCGTGCTGATGCAGGATATCGCCAACGCGATCACGACCAATCACCCCGACATCAAGCTGATCGTCTTGTTGATCGACGAACGCCCGGAAGAAGTCACCGATATGC
>CAZAKW010000081.1:0-260 GCA_964485835.1 uncultured Bacteriovoracaceae bacterium | reverse complement strand
TTCGACGAACAAGCTTCTCGCCACGTGCAAGTCGCGGAGATGGTGATTGAAAAGGCGAAGCGACTCGTTGAAAACAAATACGACGTCGTGATCCTGCTCGACTCGATCACCCGCCTGGCTCGCGCTTACAATGCCGTGGTACCGCCGTCCGGAAAAATTCTTTCTGGGGGGGTGGATTCCAACGCTCTCCATAAACCAAAGCGTTTCTTCGGAGCGGCTCGAAACGTCGAAGAAGGCGGCTCGCTGACGATTATCGCCAC
>CAZAKW010000080.1:4095-9809 GCA_964485835.1 uncultured Bacteriovoracaceae bacterium | reverse complement strand
GGTTGCCAAGGAGGCGGGAATTCCTTTTTCAAGCGCGCATCGGCACTTGAAAGCGACCGGTTTATCGCTGATCGAGTTTGGTCTTCGTGAAGTGACGGTACAGGGCAAGGCGTTCACGGACCGATACTTGGAAAGAGCAGCTCAAATGAATCCTGAAGCAAATCCGCTACACCAGTATATCGAAGCAACCTTCGAGTGGGCGCGCGTAAATCGTCCTTTTGCTACGCTTTGGCTCTTTCACTACCATTTGATTTCCGTCGAACGAAAAGAGCGCCAAGGTTACCAGCCCTTTCTCGACGGAGCGATTGGTCGAATCGAAAAATTGATCTATGAAAGTATCGGCCGCGGGTTCTATCACCCTCGAGAGGATAAAGGCGCACCGTCTGCAAAGGAGCTGGCGGCAATCCTCCACGCCTTCCTTCTGGGCACTCTCACTCGGTCACTCGTCAGTTTTGGAGACGAGTCCATTGACCAGCATGAAGCTTTCGCAATCAAAGCGGTCGATCGGACATTCTTTCGAGTCTAGATTTGTTGAGTTCTCCGCCCAAGCATCGAGTTTAGCTTTTGCACCTTCTGATTCTCGTGCTTTTCATGAAAAAAGCCGCCTCCGAAGTACGGAAGCGGCCCTTTTCATGAGTATCTATCTGAGTTGGAGTCGAAAACGCGCCGATTATCCGCGGGGATTCGGGCGTCCGCCACCGCCGCCGTCGCGACGTGGACCCCGGTCTCCGCCGCCTTCACGGCGAGGTCCTCGGTCTCCACCACCGCTGCTCGGCGGAACTCCGCCGGGAGGAGGAGGAAGGAGGACTTTACGGGAGAGGCGCACCTTACCCATGCGGTCGACTTCGAGAACCTTCACTTCGACTTCGTCGCCTTCTTTGAGGAAGTCTTCGACGCGGTTCACGCGCTCGTGGGCGATCTCAGAAACGTGCAGAAGTCCGTCTTGGTTCGGCATGATGCCGATGAAGGCACCGAACTCGACGATCTTCTTCACTTTGCCTTTATAGATCGCGCCGACTTCCGGCGTGGCGATGATGTTGTTGATCATCTCGAGCGCGCGGTCGCGAGCGGCCATATCGGACGTTGCGATTTGGATCACGCCGTCGTCGTTGATGTCGACCTTAGCGCCCGACTTCGCGACGATGTCCTTGATCACTTTACCGCCGGAGCCGATCACTTCGCGGATCTTATCGACCGGAATTTTCAGCGTCGTGATGCGAGGAGCGTACTTCGACATCTCGGAGCGGGATTCGGTGATTGCTTTCGCCATCTCGCCAAGGATGTGCACGCGGCCTTCGCGGGCCTGGGCCAAAGCGGTCTTCATAATCTCGGGCGTTACGCCTTCGATTTTGATGTCCATCTGGATCCCGGTGATTCCGTCTTTCGTTCCGGCAACTTTAAAGTCCATATCGCCGAGATGGTCTTCGTCGCCGAGGATGTCGGAAAGAACGGCGACGCGTTCGCCTTCTTTAATCAATCCCATTGCGATTCCGGCCACTGGCTTCGGATAAGGAATCCCGGCGTCCATGATTGCCATGGATGCGGAACAAACCGAACCCATCGACGACGAACCGTTCGATTCGAGCGTCTCGCAGACGATCCGTACGGTGTACGGGAACTCTTCGTGTTTCGGGAACGTTGCCTTGATCGAACGCTCGGCGAGTGCGCCGTGTCCGATTTCGCGGCGGGAGGTAAAGCCCATCCGTCCCGCTTCGCCGACCGAGTACGGAGGGAAGTTATAGTGGAGGGTGAATTTCCGATAAGCCTTTTGGAACATCGTATCGACGATGCCTTCGTCTTCGGAAGTCCCGAGAGTGATCGTAGCCAACACCTGGGTTTCGCCGCGAGTAAACAGGGCGGAGCCATGGGTGCGGGGGAGAAGACCGGTTTCAACTTCGATCGGGCGAATCGTCGTCAGATTTCGTCCATCGATCCGGGATTTTTCGCCCAAGATCATTTCGCGCATCAAGTTATACTGGAGAAGTTCAAACGCGGTCTTCGCGTCCTTCTCAAGTTTCTTGGCGCCGTCCGGATTCGTTTTCTTCATGTCCTCGGAAACGATCGCGGTAAGGGCTGCTTTACGGGTCGTGTCCACGAGGCCGTATCGGTCCGCTTTTACTTTCGTGCGAAGCGCTTTTTCGAGCCCGGCTTTCGCAAGCTCTTCGACTTTCTTCGTCAGGGACGAATCGGTCGGAGCCGGAACGAACGCGCGTTTCGGCTTGCCGGCGAGTTTCGTGAGTTCTTCGATCGCGGTGATGACTTTTTTGATTTCGTTATGGGCATGGACGATTGCGCCCAAAACAATATCTTCTGGGACTTCGCGAGCTCCGCCTTCGACCATCATGATCGCGTTTTTGGTCGCGGTGACGAAGATTTCGAGTTCGGTTTCGCCGTTCTCGACCTGGGACCAGGAAGGGTTGATCACATATTGGCCGTTCATCCGACCGACGCGAACACCGGCGGTAGGGCCAGCGAACGGGATGTCGGAAATCGAAAGGGCGGCCGATACGCCAATGGCAGCGGCGCAATCGAGGTCTGCTTCTTGGTCGACGGAAAGGATCGTCGCGATCACTTGGGTTTCGTTCCGGTAGCCTTCCGGGAAAAGAGGGCGGATCGGGCGATCAATCAATCGGGCGGAAAGCGTCGATTCGCTTGTCGGCTTCGCTTCACGGCGATGGAACGATCCGGGAATTTTTCCGGCGGCGTAATATTTTTCGGAGAACTCGACGGTCAAAGGGAAGAAGTCGAGACCTTCTTTAGGGTTCTTGGACGAACACGCGGTGACAAGCACTCGGGTTTCGCCGTAGGAGACGAGGACGGAACCGTCGGCTTGCTTGGCCAGTTTACCGGTTTCGATCGTCAGCTTTTTTCCACCGACTTCGGTGGTGACGGACTTAGGATTAAAAAGAGACATTTTTGCTATTCCTTTCGGCAGGGGTCGGGCTGGAATCTACACAACGCAAAGCATTCACACGCATAAAAGCCGAAAGGCTCCGAATCGATGAATCGTCTTCATCGAAACAGAGCCTTTCGAAAATTCGTGGTGAAAGTAGAAATTACTTCCGAAGACCAAGGGAGGAGATCAACGTGCCGTAGCGGCCCGCGTCCTTCGACTTGAGGTAGGTCAGAAGCTTGCGGCGCTGACTTACGAGTTTAATCAATCCACGGCGACCGTGGTGATCCTTCTTGTTCGCCTTGAAGTGCTCCGTCAATTCGACGATGCGGCTCGTGAGAAGCGCGACTTGGACTTCCGGAGATCCGGTGTCTTTGGCGCCTTTCGCGAACTTCGAGACGATTTCTGCTTTTTTTGCTTTGATTGCGGTTTTTCCAGCCATTTTATTACTCTGCCTTACGGGATCAAGGAGCTGATGAAACCCCCGGAACCTCGATCTATTGGTTATTGTTACTTACTATTGATCCCGTGGATTTAGCATGCACTCCGCCGAGCCACAAGGGGGCATTCGGGCTACGTGCGCACTAGGATAGGCTTTATCGGTACTTCTACCGTGGCCCATTCAGAACTCTACATAGGACTAGGGGGTAAGCATGCGCCGCATTGCGCAATGATGGAAGCAATAGTCATTGTGGCTCCCGAATTCTGCCAGTTGCCGGCGCCGGAAGTGCGTTTTGACTCCGAATTCCTTCGCTCGCGTACGTGAGGTTCTGCGCAGAACCTAGGGTCTCGCTCCCGCTTGTTTCAGTATGCGTCTCACTTCTGGGGAGAGCGCGTACGACAGAGCACGATTCCCGAATTTATCGCGAATATTGAGGTCGGCTCGGGCTTTAATCAAAGATTTCACGACTCCAAGATTCGAAGCTTTTACTCCGTAAGTAAGCGCCGACTGGCCCATTTCGTCGGTCGCCTCGATACTCGATAAAGGAATGAGGAAATCGACTTCCCGTCGCGGGAAGGGACCAGAAAGATTCATAGCTGCATGCATGAGGGCGGTACGGCCCTCGTGGTCCTGGAGTTTGGGATCGGCTCCTAATTCCACGAGAAACTCGATGCCAGTTAAAGTTGAATGGCCAGCGGCGAACCACATCAGAGGAGTGATTCCGTGAGCTCCGCCGTCATTGACGTCGCCTCCCATCGCCGCGACGGCTCGAGCCGCGCCTCGAACGCCTTCCATGTGAAAATCTGCTCCGCCTAGGTGGATAAAAGGCGAAAACCCATTGTGATCACGCACGGAAAGCCTCGGATCCGCGCGCAGGTAAGTCCTTACTACTTCCAGATCTTCCAGGCTTCCCGGATAACGGAGGCGATCCATGAGGTGAACTAAGGGCGCATTTCCTTCGCAGTCGGATTCGTCCGCATCGACTCCTGACTTAATCAGGGTCTCCACCGAAGCAGCATCGCTGAACCGAATAGCCTTGATCAGTGCCGTGTCGCAGTCTTCCAAGGGTTCGACCGCGATTTCTTGGTTTACCTGCGCACACGAAACCGTGCCGCCCCTGGCGGATTAGTTCCCAAAGCTCAAAAAATTTCGAAGCTTCTGAATCACCCCAGCCTCGATTTGCCGCGCACGCTCACGGGTGAGTCCGTAATGGTCAGCGACTTCTTGAAGAGTCTTCGGGTCTTCGGCCAGGATTCGGTCCTTGAGCAGACGGCGTTCTCGGTCGCCGAGCGTTTTTTCGAAAGCGGGGAGGCGGCTTCGGATCATCCCGAGCAATTGTTCCCGGGCGAGGGTCTCGTCGGTGCCTTCGCGGCGATCCTCCAGTAAATCAACGAACGTCCCTTTGCTTTCGCCGTCGCCAGACATGGGCGCATCGAGCGAAACTTCGGTTCCGGCGTAACCAAGGCGTTTTTCCATCTCGACCACGTCCTTTTCACGCACGTCGAGTCTTTCGGCGAGGAGCTTCGGTCCGGCAAAAACACCTTGGGCCTCGAGCCGTTCCTTCTCGCGCATTAAATGGAAAAAGAGCTTTTTTTGCGCCGTGGTCGTACCGACGCGTACCAGCCGAAAATTATCGAGCAGGTATTTCAAGATATAGCTGCGAATCCACCAGGAAGAATAGTAGCCGACTTTGGCCCCTTTATTCGGGTCGTACTTCGAAACGGCTTTCATCAAGCCGATATTTCCTTCTTGAATCAGGTCCATCACGTTCGCGTAAACACTTTTGTACTCGAACGCGATCTTCACGACGAGACGAAGGTTTGCCTGGACCAAACGTTTCGCGGCGTCTAAATCTCCTGTCTGGTGTAGCCTCGTCGTCAAAGTGATTTCTTCTTCCGGAGATAAAAGCGGATAGCGCCGAACCTCGTCGAGGTAGCGCCGAAGCGGGTCGGTCGGACTAATGGCGCGCCCGGCGACGGCAAGTGCCGTATCGATTGATGTCGGAGCGAGGGCCGTTGTCTCGCTCTCGTTCACCTCGAGGGCGTCGTCATCTTCCGAATCCGAGTCAGAATCTCTCGCCTCAAGTTCCGTATCGTCCGAGGTTTCGTTCAGCTCGTCGTATTCGATCACGGGACGGCGAATCGGACGCGAAGCGGGCTTGGCGTTACCAGTTTTGCGCTGCGTTTTTGACTCGGCCGGCAAGACTTCGGGAATCGCACCTCGAACCGCTACGGGCGCTTTCTTTTTTGCGGCGTCCGGCGATTTAGTGCCTGGTTTTTCCTTAGGTTTTTTTAATTTTCCAGCCATGCGTCTCGCTCTGTCTTATAATAGGAGAATGGGGTCGGGGAAGAGAAGCCAGAAAGAATCGATGGTGCCTGG